>CAYPVY010000074.1:0-6114 GCA_964414305.1 uncultured Nitratifractor sp. | reverse complement strand
AAGCTATACTTTTGACTCAACTCATCAATCTTCTCTTCAAGCTCATTCTCAAGCTCTTGCAACCTCTCTTGTAGTTCTTCTAATTTAGCCTCAGCTCTACTTATATCACCTCTCTCTTTAAGCACCCTACTACTTCTATTTACAGCACTTCCTATTTTTGTAACGCTTTTTCTACCAAAAAGAGCAGATAGTATTGACATTCCAGCACTTATTAATGAGTTTGTCTGGTCAGCCTCTTCTTTTTCAACCTGCATTTTGGCTCTTGATATTTGAGACTCTAATCTATCAATTTTATTTTTATATCTATCTTTTAATTTATCTAACTCTTCTTCATATTTATCTTGTAAAATATCTTGAACTCTTACTACAAAATCATCATAACTCTCATCTATTATTGATTCTACTCTTAGTCTTTTACATCTATAAATCTCTAATTTTTTACTACTATAGATATGATTTTTAAGCTCTCTTGCACAAGCTTTTAATCCATTATCTTCTAAAATAAATGCTGGGACTTGTTTAAATTTTGCTCCATTTGGTTTTTTGGTAGGAAAACTGCTTAAAGGCTTATCAAGCTCTTCTTCTTCATCCCAATCACAACTATTTAATCCATCAAGATTTAGCATTATTTCAAACTCTCTTGTCTCATCAATGCCTCTTCTTGCATCAATATAAGATACTTCAACAGATGCTCCAATAGTTGGAATATACTCTTTCTTACCTGTTACATCACTCTCAAATCTTTGACTTACATTTCCTTTAAGATTAATAGCACTTACAAATTCATCACTACTATTTGATGGTTTAGTTATAGTTGTATTATCTATTAGAGATTTTTTAGATGCCATTAGAGTTGAAATATCATCTTTTTTTAAAGGTCCTTTTAGATAACTCATAACCCATCTTGTTCCAAAGAGCCTTATATCATCAAGATGTGCACTTTTTAGGAAGAAGGTTCTTTTTTTGAGATTTGCAAGAAGAGTTTCAATCTCATCTTTTGTTATAGATGAATCTATCTTTCCTCCAAGTCCATCTATAACTTTGCTAATATCTTGTTTGGTTTGCAATCTTCCAATAAACCAAGTGCCTATATTACTTAAGCCTTTATAGTCTAAATCTACAGGGTTTTGAGTGCTTAGCACTACTCCTAATCCATAAGCTCTAGCTTGTTTTAAAAGTGTAATCATAGGCTCTTTTGATGGAGGATTTTTAGTAGGTGGAAAGAAGCCATATATCTCATCCATGTATAATAGAGCCTTTAATCTATTACTTCCGCTTTGGCGACGCATCCAAGCTACTATCTTATTAAGAAGCAAGGTTACAAAAAACATTCTCTCAGAATCATTTAGATGAGAGATTGAAAATATTGATACCTTTGCTTTTCCATCTTTGCCATATAGTAGTTTTTGAATATCCAAATCCTCTCCACTAAGCCATCCCATAAATGTAGGTGATGCAATTACAGAGTTAAATCTATTTGCTAATTTAAATCTCTCATTTTGATTATAAAAACTCTCTATTGGCAAAACTCCAATCTTTTTAAAAGGAGGGTTTATAATAGAGCCAACAAGTGTATCCAAACCAATATCTAAACTGTTTTGCCAAGCATGGGCTATTATTTGAGATATCAATATAAACTCTTTACTCTCAAGAGGCTTTGCCTCAACTCCTATTAGAGCTAAGAGTGAGCTAACAGTGCTTGATAGATATGCACTAAAATTATCGCTATCTTCCATTATCTCACTTCCTGGCTTTTTAAGAGAGCTTAATATATTGATGCTCACTCCAGCCGAAGAGCCTGGTGTATAAATAGTTTTAT
Source organism: uncultured Nitratifractor sp. (assembly GCA_964414305.1). GTDB lineage: Bacteria > Campylobacterota > Campylobacteria > Campylobacterales > Sulfurovaceae > JAADEQ01. The sequence goes on along the minus strand of CAYPVY010000074.1, from coordinate 4,295 downwards.
CAACAGAAGCATATTTTGCTACTCTCTCTTCATCTTGACCCCAACTTAAAATCCCCTCTCTCCACATATTTGCAACTTTTGCTGCATACTCTAGTGGCTCTTCCCCTTTTGCCTTTGCCTCATCTTCAACCCAAGGCTTAAAGCTAAGTGGAGAAAATGATGGGTCGCATAAAAGCATATCTCCCATATCCCCTTTTGGGTCAATTACAATTGATGGAATATTATCAATTGCAGCTTCTTCTAAGAGTCCAATACCAAGTCCAGTTTTACCAGAACCAGTCATACCTATAATTGCTGCATGTGTTGTAAAATTTTTATTTTTAAGAAGAGTTAGAGCCTCTGTAACCTCAAGAGTATCTTTATCTACATCTTTACCTAAATAAAATAATCCAGCCTTTTCATAGATACTTTTAAGCTTATTCATATTTCGCCTTTAATAGATAAAATTATTTTTAGTATATCAAAAAAAGGGTAATAAATATTTAATTTTTCAAAAGTCTATCCCACTTTTTGACATCTACTAAGAGTGCATTTTGAGTTCTAAATTTTGTTTTTGAAATAATTGCATCTTTATTATATTTAATATCTCTTTTTAAATATGTAATTATTGCTCCATTTGGATACTCTTTAATATATTTATCTAACTCTCTTTGGTTTTTTACTATAATTAGAGGCTCTTTTAATCTCCCAAAAAAGTGAAATTGGTCATTATATTTGCCATAATGAGCTACTTTTATACCCCTTTTTTCAAATGAAGCAATTTTTTTAGATATATTAACTAAGTTTTGTTGTTTAAAATAGATATTTGCATTAAAGTGTATTACAAAAAATATTAATGTAGATATTATTGCTATAGCTTTAATAATTGCTTTTTGATTCTTAAATTTATAGATTAATAAAAATATTGCATATACTATAAGAAGTATCGAAGAGGATATAACAGCTTTGATATCTACCAAAGTGCTAAAATACCCCTTTATAACAAAAGGCAAAGAAGCAATAGCTATTCCAAAAACTATTAAAACAGCCGATATTAAATATGGCTTATAAATTTTATCTTTATTTATAGATAATGACCTAGTAATTAATAATACAAAGGCTAAAATCTCTGGTGCAATATAGGCTAACTGTTTTCCACTAATTATTGAAAATATTATCAAAGCTCCTATAATCCAAGTAACTAGTAGCTTAATTCCACTATCATAATATTTTTTTATAAGCTTTTGAACGCCACTCCAAAAACCTTGATATAAAATCCAAGGCATCATAATAATTGGTATCCAAGGTATATACCACCAAAATGGTCTTTTGTGAGCAAATGAATCTACAACCCTACCTGCATATTGTCCCCAAAAAATTCCATAAGCAAATTTCTCTCCTCCCATTTTTGCAGCTGGTATTGCCCAAATAAGTGCAATTAAAACTCCTGCAACTACAGCTAGTAAACCTTTTATATAAAAACTTTTTTTTACTCTCCCCTCACTCCAAAATGATACCAAAAGATACAAAAATAGTATATGTGCTAAAATTACTGGACTCTTTGCTAAAATACCAAATCCTATAGCAAGAGTTAATATTAAGTAACTACTAAATTTATCATCTCGACTTGCTCTAATACCCCCATAAATAGCTAGGGCTACCCAAAAACTTAGCATCAAATCAAACATAAGCAAAGATGAGTAGAATATAAAAAGTGTGCTTCCTACCAAAACCCAAGGAAAAATCTCTTCTCCATATCTATCATCTTCCCATAAAAGTCTATATATTTTAACTCCAACGACCATTAAGCCAATTGCAAAAATAAGAGGGATAATTCTAATTATTGTATCATTTACTCCAAAGATACTCCAAAATATATTAATTAGCCAAAATAGAAGAGGAGGTTTATGGTCATATGGAATGGAATTTAGAGTAGGAACAAAGTAGTTTCCACTATTATACATCTCCCATGCAACACCTATATATCTAGTCTCATCAATTATTAAAAGAGGTCTAAAATATATAGATATAGCTACTGCAATAATTAGTAAAATTGTAGGTTTTAATAGATTCTTAAAACTTCTCATAATCATCTTTTTTAGTTGAATTATAGCCTAAATTAAATATAATATTATCTAAATTAAAGGGAGTGTATGAAAAAGCTTATAATATTTACTATATTTTTTGCAATATTATCATATCTATTTTTTGATACAAAAATAGCTTATAGCCTATCTAAAATAGATAGTTGGCAAAAAGATATTGCAATATTTATTACAAGATTTGGTTTGAGTAAATATTATATTATCATATCCCTTATTGTAGCTATAACTTTTTATAGATTTAAAAGAGGTATCTCATTTGCCTCTTTTTATATATTTTTATCAATTATAACTTCTGGTTTGATAATTAATATAATTAAATTTATTGTAGCAAGATATAGACCACCACTCTTATTAAAAGAGAATCTTTATGGCTTTAATTGGTTTGAACATGGATATTTAGTAAACTCTTTCCCATCAGGTCATGCTACTACTGCGTTTGCATTTTATGGCTCTTTAGCTTTGTTATTTCCAAAATTTAAAATATTTTTTTTAGCTATAGCTTTAATTATTGCATTAAGTAGAGTAATATTAGATGTGCATTATTTAAGTGATGTTTTAATAGGCTCATTAATTGGGTATTTGAGTGCATATATGCTATATAATAAATTTTATAAGGTAAGGATAGGTGAATTATAGATTAATACTCTTTTGTTTAGCTTTTATAAACTTTATTGCTCCTTTAGGTATAGCACCACTATTTGATTTAGATGAAGGTGCTTTTAGTGAAGCTACAAGGGAGATGATAGAGAGTGGAAACTATATTACAACCTATCTTAATGGAAATTTAAGATTTGATAAACCAATACTAATATATTGGCTTCAAGCCTTTAGTGTAAAACTTTTTGGATTAAATGAGTTTGCTTTGCGGTTTCCATCTGCCTTATCAGCTATGCTTTGGGCTTACTCTATTTGGTATTTTACAAAAAAAGAGTTTAATGAAAAAGTAGCTTTTTTGGCTACTTTATTTATGATAAGCTCTTTGCAAATAAATATAATTGCTAAAGCAGCCATTGCAGACTCTTTGTTAAATCTATTTATAACTACTACACTATTTAGTGCTTGGATTTATATAAAATCTAAAGATAAAAGATATCTATATGCAACATTTGCTCTTATGGCTTTTGGAACTCTCACAAAAGGACCAGTAGCCATTATGATACCTTTTATTACAATAGTTTTGTATCTAAGTATCAAAAGAGAGTTTAAATTTTTATTTAAGAGTCTTTTTAATCCAGTTGGTATTTTTATATTCTTAGCAATAGCTGCACCTTGGTATATATTAGAATATCTAGACCAAGGTCAAAAGTTTATTGATGGATTTTTTTTAAAGCATAATTTACAAAGATTTAATCAAGCTTTAGAGAGCCATAGAGGCTCACTTTTTTATTATATTCCAGTTTTACTAATAGGTTTACTCCCTTTTACAAGCTACTTACTAAAAACATTTAGAAAATTTGGCACTTTTTTAAAAAATGATTTGACACTATACTTGACAATTTGGTTTACATTTGTATTTATATTTTTTTCACTATCAGGCACAAAGCTACCACACTACATAATTTATGGATACTCTTCTATTTTTATATTAATTGCATTATCAATTTACAAAAATTTACAAGTTACATATTGGACAATATTGCCTATTTTACTACTCTATATAGCACTTTTTATATTGCCTTTTTTGGTAGATTATATAAATATAAAAGATTTATATATTCAAGAGATGCTAACTAGAGTAGAAGATATATTTAATTATAAATATCTCTTGTATATATTTTTAGCTACAATATTGACTATTTTAGTATTGTATATAAAGTTAAAAGTTGAGTATAAATTAATTATAATATCTCTTACCTTTACACTATTAATAAATTTTGTAATAATTAAAGCATATGGAGATTTGGCTCAAAAACCAATAAAAGATGCTGCTATCTATGCAAGAGAGCATAATTTAAAAGTTATTATGTATAGATTTACAAAGCCAAGCTTTTTAGTATATTATAGGGCCAAATCTATAAAGACAAAACCAAAAATTGGCTCAATAATATTTACTAATACTCCTAAACTAAAAGATTTTAAAAACTATAAAACCATCTATAAAAAAGGTGGGGTATATCTAGTAGAGATTGTTAATTAACTATCATCTACATCTACAATCTTATACCCACTAGATGCATACCTCTTTCTTCTTTTTTTATGATATCTTTTATA
>CAYPVY010000073.1:2971-6296 GCA_964414305.1 uncultured Nitratifractor sp. | reverse complement strand
TTGATAGTAGCCCAAAAGAGGCAGTTGATGTATTTAAAAAAGTTTTAACAAATAGTTACTATACTCAAGACAATATCAAAAATATTCAAACCCAAAATAGCCCAAAAGAGGTAAAAAATAAATTAAAAAGTTATTTTGAAAGTGGCAAAGATTTGGATAGTTACGGAAACCTTAAAGCCCAAATTATTGATTATGGTATTCTTGATGAAAAAGAAGAACCATCTCCAATAATTACTTTTAATTCATATTTTGAGATTGTTATGAAAGTAAAATTTAATCAAGATATCACAGACCCAATATTTGCATTTACTATTAAAGATTCTAAAGGGCTTGAGATAACAGGCACGAACTCTCTTATGAAACATATAGTATCTGGAGAATTTAAAGAGGGTGAAATAAAAATTATCAAATTTAAACAAAAAGCAAATTTGCAAATAGGAAAATATGCAATATCTCTTGGATGTGTAGGCATCAATGAAGATGGTGTTGAGGTATATAATAGAGTATATGATGCAATAATTTTTGAGGTTATAGGTTCAGAGCAGATGGTTGGCTTTTATGATTTAGGAAGCAAGATAACAATTGAGTAGTTTATAATCTACTCTCTATGACTTTATAATTTTGTATTAATCTATTTGCAACCTTTTTCCCAACTATATAATATAATTTTTTATTAATTTTATAGAGAGCATCATCATAGTTGCTCAAAGAACTAGCTTTTAAATCTGCACGGTAAATTACAGAATCTATATAATAAGTTGTTTGTGCATCTCTAATGAGTGCGAATTTTACAAATACTTTAACTCTTTTTTTTACTACAAAATATTCTCGACCCTCTTTTTTAACCATATATTTTCTTAAATATTTAATATTTTCTTTTATGAAGACTACCATTTTAAGGTTTGGATTATAGCTTAATTTAAATTTATTACTATTTTCTAAACCATTTTTTAAACCTTGACGAAAACTTCTTCTATCTATATTTAATAGAGCTTTTCCTTTAATTTGATAAATATCAAAATTTATTACTCTTGTCTTTTTTATTAAAGAGAAAAAGCCACTATCATCTTTTTTATCTTCATCTTCATAGTAGATATCTTGATTGGCAATATAGTCTTGTTTTGGTGTGGAGCTATCTTTGCTTTTATCAGCGGTAATAACAAGTGCTATTAAGAGTATAGCAACCAAAACAGAAATAAGCTGAATCATAATCCTCCCCTTAGACTATATACTTCTTAACTCTTGATACTCTTTTGGAATTAGATAATCATTTACATCTATAATTGTATCATATTCATTATATTTATAGCCAATTTCAAATAGCTTATTTATAGCTTTTATTTGTATATTATTTAGTGAGATTGAGTCATTTGAAGCATACATATCTAAATATCTATCTAACATCTTATCTTCAATTCTAACTAAATTCTTTTCTACTAATAATTTAGATAACTCCTCTTTTCTTTCATTTGCTACTCTTACTCCCTCTATTAAAATATCTTCAATCTCTATAGCACGATTTAAAGGTAGTGAGCGTCTAATAGCCATACCTCCAAGTGGAAGAGGCAAATCATCTTTTGCAAGCTCCATCCACCAATCCCAAAGCTCTAATTCTACTTCTAATGAATCATCAAAATCCAAAATTGATTCGTGTATCAAAACACCTGCATCAACTTCTCCATTAACTACAGCTTTTTCTATATCTAAAAAATTCATATATTTAACTCTAGCATCTGGATACTTGGCACGAATTAGCATAGCATTTGTAGTATTTTTGCCAGATAAAGCTAACTTCATATTTGGGCGTAATCTTTTGCCCTTTTTTTTAATAAGTTTTGGTCCATATCCATATCCAAAACTAACTGCTGGTCGAAGCAAGGCATAATCTTCTCTTATTTTTGGATATAGAGCAAAGCTAATAGCACTTACTGGATATCTATTTTTAAGAGCTTCTACATTTAAAGTTTCAATATCTAAAGCAATATTTTTAAACTCATAATCTTTTGTATCAACCCAGCCAAACTTAATTGCATAATACATAAATATATCATCAGCATCGGGAGAATGGGCTATCTCAATCTTCATCTGATTCCTTAAAATATTTTGTTATATTGTATCATTAATTAATAAAAAAATGCTACAATATAGATAAAAAAATAAGGTTAGTTTAATGGATGCAAATAAGAAAAAAGCTCTAGATTTAGCAATAAAACAGATTGATAAAGCATTTGGCAAGGGAACCTTAATGCGTCTAGGCGATAAAGAGATTGAGCCAATTGAAGCTATTAGCACTGGTTCTCTTGGGCTTGATATGGCTCTTGGAATTGGCGGTATTCCAAAGGGTAGAATTATTGAAATATATGGTCCTGAGAGTTCAGGTAAAACTACACTTGCCCTTCAATGTATTGCATCAGCTCAAAAAAATGGCTCAATTTGTGCCTTTATTGATGCTGAACATGCTTTGGATGTATATTATGCTAAAAATTTAGGAGTTGATATAGATAATCTTTTGGTATCACAACCAGATTTTGGAGAACAAGCACTTGAAGTATTAGAAACACTTGCTAGAAGTGGTGCTGTAGATTTGATTGTAATTGACTCAGTAGCAGCCCTAACTCCAAAAACTGAGATAGAAGGCGATATGGGAGATGCTCATGTTGGTCTTCAAGCTAGACTTATGAGTCAAGCTTTAAGAAAGCTTACTGCAATCTTGCATAAGATGAATACTACTGTAATTTTTATTAACCAAATTCGTATGAAGATAGGAACTATGGGATATGGTTCACCAGAGACTACAACTGGTGGAAATGCACTTAAATTTTATGCTTCAGTTCGTGTAGATGTTAGAAAGATTGCTACCTTAAAACAAGGCGATAGCCAAATAGGAAATAGAGTTAAAGCAAAAGTTGTAAAAAATAAAGTTGCTCCTCCTTTTAGACAAGCAGAATTTGATATTATGTTTGGTGAAGGAATTAGTTTTGAAGGTGAACTAATAGATTATGGTGTAAAGCTTGATATAATTGATAAGAGTGGCTCTTGGTTTAGCTATGGTGCTACAAAACTAGGTCAAGGTAAAGAGAATGCCAAAATAACTCTTAAAGAGAATCCAGATTTAAAAGCAGAGATTGAATATAAAATCAAAGAAGCTTTAGGTTTTGGAGAGAAGCTAACTATGAATGAAGATGAGATAGCAAAAAGCGAGAGTGAAGAGTAGCAGCTGAATCTATTTAATTTTGAAGCAAAGTTATATAAATTAATTGTTACTATGCTAATTAATCTAACTTCCTAATATTAACTCTTATATCATCCACAGAGGATGATATAT
>CAYPVY010000073.1:0-2871 GCA_964414305.1 uncultured Nitratifractor sp. | reverse complement strand
GTATAAAATAACTTACCAAAAAGAGAAAAGATTACTTCTCTTCCTCTTTTTTATCTAAACCTAATAGTTTAGCAAATAGTTTATCTTCTATCATACCCATTTTAACTACAGGTAATAGATTGTTTACTTGATAATATTGCATCAATTCTTGTGGGTCTTGACCATTCATTAGTGCTTCATAATATAATACTTGGCTAATCTCTCCATCACTTACATCTATATTTTCAGCTTTTGCCAATGCATCTACTATAAAAGTAGCTTTTACACTATTTTGAGCATCTTCTCTAACACTCTCTCTTAACTCTTCATATTTTTCTTTTGAGTTTTGAATCTCTTTTATTTCATCTTCACTTAGAGTTTGGGCTTTTTGATTAGCTAGATTATCAATCTCTTGCTCTACAATATTTTTAGGTAAATCAAAGTTATATTTTTCGATTAATTTCTCTAAAAGCTTAGGCTTTAGCTCTTCTTCATAGATTTTTCTAAGCTTATTATTCTCAATAATCTCTTTTGCATATTTTTTAAGGTCATCTACTGTAGCATCCTCTTTTGCTAGAGCTTTTTTTGCTAATTCATCATCTATTTGAGGTTTAACTAACTCTTTTATATCGTGTAATTTTAATTCAAACTCTACCTCTTTTCCTTTTAGGTTTGGAGCTTGGTAATCTTCTGGGAATGTAACTTTGATAGTTTTTTCTTCTCCTTTTTTCATTCCAACCATTTGCTCTTCAAAACCAGGAATAAATTGCTTTGAGCCTATTTTTAATTCATAATTCTCAGCACTTCCACCCTCAAAAGCTTCGCCATCTAAAATACCTTTAAAATCAAATACTGCTATATCACCCTCTTTAAGCTCTCTATCTTCTTGGATACTCTTATCTTTTGCAAATCTTAAAGCAATAGAGTCTAACTCTTCATTTATCTCATCTTCACTAACTTCTGGTTTTTCATACTCTAGTGATAAATCGCTATAATCACCTAAATCAATATTAGGTTTTAGAGATATAATAATCTCCATCTCTTTAGTATCACCCTTATCTTCAAACTTTTCAAATATAGGGTTTCCAATTACATCATTAATATCTATATTTGCCTCTTTATATGCTTCTTGCAAAACATCTCTGATAGCTTCACCCTCAGCATCTTCTTTTAATTTGTCTCCATACATCTTTTTAACAACTGCTACAGGAACTTTTCCTTTTCTAAAGCCATCAACTTTTACACTCTTACTAGCCTCTTTAGCCAATTTATCAATTTTGCTTTCTATATCTTTTGTATCAATTGTAGCACTAACTTTATAGTTAGCTGAGTCTAATTTTTCAACATTTAAATTCACACGATATCCTTAAAATAAAAATTTTTAGAATTTTACCTAAAAGTAGATAATAAAAAGAAGTGAATAGCACGAAGTGTGCTATGGAAGAGTTTTAACTATCTTGAATCTGTTTTTTTAGAGTTTTACCAGGTTTAAATCTAACACCATATTTTTCAGCTACATGAACTTTTTTTGTAGTTCCAGGAATATAAATTTCTCTTGCATTCTTTTTTACAGGCTCAAACGAACCAAAGCCCAAAAATGAAACAGCTTCTCTATTTTTTAAGCACTCAACAATAGTATCAAGCATAGTATTTATAACCACCTCTGTTTCTGCTCTTGATAATCCAGTCTTTGTAGCAACCTCATTTATTAATACTGATTTCTTCATTTAATCTCCTCTAGGGTCTTTATTTAGTAATTATGTTGTAATAGTAGCACTATTAAAATTATAAATCAATAATAAAAAATATACCATAAAAACGGAGTTTTTTAAAGGTTTACCATAAAATGGAACTATTTTTTTTAATTGTTTATATTTATTAATATTTTAGTTATTAAAAATATTTTTTTATGTTACAAAAAGTTACATTATTAATTATAATTTATCCCCATTATATTGATATATAGTTACAATAAATGAAATGTTTAAATTATTAACTTCGACTCTTCTTAAACATATATTAGTATAATACAAACAAAAATTTTACATTTTTGGAGCTATATATAATGATAAGAGTTGTAAAGAGAAATGGAAGAATAGAAGCACTAGATGTAACAAAAATTCAAAAATATACTTCTGCTGCTACAAAAGGATTAAAAGGTGTTAATCAGAGTGAATTAGAGGTAGATGCTAAACTTCTATTTCGTGATATGATAACAACTCGTGAGATACAAGAGACCCTAATTAAAACAGCAGTTGATAAAATTGATATTGATAGACCAAATTGGACATATGTAGCTGCTAGACTATTTTTATACGATATATATCATCAAGTCTCAGGCTTTACAGGCTATATTCATTTAAGAGACTATTTTGAAAGAGGTGAAAAAGAAGGAAGGATTCTTCCTGGATTAAAAGATAAGTATGATTTAGATGATTTAAATGATTATATCAAACCAGAAAGAGATTTACAATTTACATATCTTGGTTTGAAAACTCTATATGATAGATATCTACTAAAAGATAGAGAAGGAAATCCAATAGAGCTTCCTCAACATCTATTTATGGGTGTTGCTATGTTTTTGGCTCAAAATGAGTTTGATTCACAAACTTGGGCAAAGAGATTTTATGATATTTTGAGTAAATTTGAAGTTATGGCTGCAACTCCGACCCTATCAAATGCAAGGACAACAAGACATCAGCTTAGTTCTTGTTATATTGGTTCAACTCCAGATAATATTGAAGGTATATTTGATGGATATAAAGAGATGGCTCTATTGTCTAAATTTGGTGGAGGAATTGGATGGGATTGGAGTTTGGTTCGTGGTATGGGAAGCTATATTGATGGACATAAACATGCAGCTGGTGGTGTAGTGCCATTTTTAAAGATTGC
>CAYPVY010000072.1:0-6393 GCA_964414305.1 uncultured Nitratifractor sp. | reverse complement strand
CAATAGTAAAATAGTTAATAACCAAAAGCATAAGCTTTTAGTTATTAAAGTGCATCAGTATCTGTTTCTCCAGTTCTTATACGAACAACATGCTCAATATTACTTACAAAAATCTTACCATCACCGATTTTACCAGTATTTGCTGCATTTTTAATAGCTTCAATAGCTGTATTTGCATACTCATCGTTACTAACAACTATCTCAATTTTTACTTTTGGAATGAAGTCAATCACATACTCATTACCTCTATATAATTCAGAGTGTCCTTGCTGACGACCATAACCTTTTACCTCAGATACAGTCATACCTTCTATTCCAGCTTCTACTAAAGCCTCTTTTACTTCATCTAGTTTAAATGGCTTTATAATTGCTTCAATTTTTTTCATTCTAATCTCCTTTAAATTAGCAGAGTAAAATACTCTGCAATAATATTATTATAGCTAATTTTTACTATAGGTTAAAGCTTTTCTCACCATGAATTGCTTCATCAAGTCCAATCTCTTCACTATCTTTATCTACTCTTCCGCCACCAGTAACTGCAGCTGCGATAAAGTAAACTACAATAGTTCCTATTAGTGTCCATAATCCAACAAGTGCTACTGATTTTAATTGAACAATAAACTGTCCCATAACATCAGGTGATTTACCAGCCTCTATAGAAGCTTTTAGTGGACCATCCCATAATGTATCTTTATCTTTTAAAGCAAAGAATGGAACTGCTAATGCTCCCCATAAACCAGCTAAGAAGTGAATACCAAATGCATCTAAGCTATCATCATATCCAAACATCTTTTTAAGAGCAACAACTCCAAAGAAGCCTATTAGTGAACCAACTACTCCTATAATAATAGCTCCACCAACACCAACAAAACCAGCAGCTGGAGTAATAGCAACAAGACCAGCAACTATACCAGATGCTAAACCTAAAAGAGTTGGTTTTTTATAGCTTATCCATTCAATTATCATCCATGTAACACCAGCAGCAGCTGTTGCAATTGTAGTAGTAAGAAGTGCTAAACCAGCAATAGCATTTGCACCAAATGCAGACCCTGCATTAAATCCATACCAACCAAACCATAAAATTGCAGCACCAAGAGCAGTAAGCATTACACTCATAGGCTTAATAGCAATTTTTGGATAATTAGCTCTTTTACCAACCAAGATAGCAAGAACTAAACCTGCTAAACCACCATTCATATGAACAACAGTTCCACCAGCAAAGTCAAGTGCACCTTCATCAAATAAATATGCACCATCTCCGCCCCATACCATATGAGCAATTGGAGCATAAACTATTAATCCCCAAAGAATTACTACAACTAACCAAGTAGAAAACTTCATTCTCTCTATAACTGAACCAGCTGCGATTGCAACTGTAATTGCAGCAAATGTTCCTTGGAACGCAACAAATACATAAGTAGGATAAGTTCCACTAAGATCACTATATTTAATGCCACTTAACATAACATTTGCAAATCCACCAAAGAAGTTTTGCATAGTAGCATCAGAATTTGTTCCAAATGCGATTGAATAACCAGCAATAATCCATACAATCATTGCAACAACAAATGCACCTACAACCATTGAGTAAGTATTTAAAGAGTTTTTACTTCTAGTCATACCTGCATAAAATAGTGCAAGTCCAGCTGGTGTCATAAGTAAAACAAAGGCTGTTGATACCATCATCCAAGCAGTATCACCAGTATCTAATTTTGGAGCTTCTCCTGCAAATACTAAAGCAGGAAGAGCAAGTGCTAAAAATAGTAGTAGTTTTTTCATGCTACATTCCTTTAAAATTTAATTTAACTTCGCCTTAGCAAAAGTTTACACTAATATTATATAAAAAAGAAAAGATAATAATTGATTAAATTTTAGGCAATTTGAATAGTTTATAAAATATTACTTTTGATTAAATTATAGATTCTATAATATAAAAAAATAAATGAACCTAACTTAAAATAGTATATTTTATTAGCAATAATATTTAATTACTTTATCTATTATTTGATTTAATCCTAATTTTAAAATTATCCACCTAAATATTTAGCTCTAACAGCATCATTACCTAATAAATTACTAGCACTATCTTCTAAAGTAATTTTACCATTTTCTAAAACATATCCATAATCTGCAATTTTAAGTGCTGCAAATGCGTTTTGTTCAATTAACAATATTGGAATATCCTCTTTTAATTCAGTAATAATATCAAAAACTTCACCTATAATCTTTGGTGCAAGTCCTAAGCTTGGTTCATCTAGCATTAGCATCTTTGGTTGGCTCATCAAAGCCCTTCCAATTGCTAACATTTGCTGCTCACCGCCACTTAATGTTCCTCCTAATTGATTTATCTTCTCTTTTAGTCTTGGGAATCGATTGTAAATACTATCTTTAAGCTCTTCTATATTATTTGAATTATTATTAAAAGCCCCCATCCTTAGATTTTCATCTACTGTTAAATTTATAAAAATTTTTCTACCTTCTGGCACCAAAGCCAAACCCTCTTTTACAATCTTATCTGTTCTATGATTACTTATATCTATACCATTAAATACTACTTTACCACTCTTTTTAACACTATTTACAATAGCATTTAATGTAGAAGTTTTTCCAGCACCATTTGCTCCAATAAGTGTTACAATAGTTCCAGCTTTTATCTCAAAATCAATTCCTCTTACCGCTCTAATAACACCATATTTAACCTCTAAATTCTCTACTTTAAGCATTACTAAAATCTCCCAAATATGCTGAAATAACCCTCTCATCTACAATAGCATCAGATGGTTTACCTTCAAAAATCTTTTCTCCATAATCTAATACACAAAGTCTATTACACATTGAATTTACAAACTTCATATCATGTTCAATCAACAAAATAGATAACCCAAACTCATCTTGTATTTTATGAATTATTTCTGATAAATCTGCAGTCTCTTTTGGGTTCATACCAGCAACAGGTTCATCTAATAATAAAAGCTTTGGATTTGTAGCAACAGCTCTAGCAATCTCAACTTTTCTTTGATTTCCATAACTTAGAGCCGTAGCATTTGAGTTTGCAAACTCCTCAATTCCAAAAATCTTCATTAATTCATAAGCTTTTTCTTTGATAATTTTCTCTTTTTTAAAAAATCTAGGCAATCTAAATATTGCCTCAAAATAATTATAATTAGCTTGAGCATCAAATCCTACCAATATATTATCCAATACACTCATACTCTTAAAAAGTCTAATATTTTGAAATGTTCTTGCAATTCCTTTATATACAACTTTATTTGGTTTTGTGCCTGTTATATCTTCACCTTCAAATATTACTCTACCTTTTGTTGGATATAAAGCTCCAGTAATTATATTAAAGATAGTTGTCTTTCCTGCACCATTTGGACCTATAAGACCAAAAATCTCACCTCTTTTTACATAAAAACTCAAATCATCAATTGCAGTTACACCACCAAATTTCATTGTAACTCTATCTATCTCCAGTATATTACCCATAACTACTCTTTATCCCTTTTTATAATATCAAATATCTCTTTATCTCCAAATAAACCTTTTCTAGCAAAGAGCATCATTAATAAAAGGAGTATCGAAAAAACTACCATTCTAAGACCTGGATGAGCTCCAAAATCATGACCAAAGAGTGTAATATCTTCATCCAAAAATCTTAGCATCTCCATTCCACCCATTACTAAAATTGTTGCAAGTATTGTTCCGCTCATACTTCCTAAACCACCCAAAACGATAATAATTAATAGTTGAAATGTTAGTAAAAAAGAGAATTGATCGGGTGTGATTGTAGTTAGCATAGATGCCAAAAGTCCACCGCCTATACCTTCAAAAAATGCACTAGTCATAAATGCATATGTCTTCATTTTAAAAGTATTAATACCCATTGCAGTAGCTGCATCCTCATCATCTCTAACAGATTTCATAGCTCTACCAAATTTTGAATATACAATATGAATCATAACAACAAATGTAATAATAGCTATAATGCCTATCCATGTAAAATTTGCAACCTCTGGTATATCATTTAAACCCATAGCACCATTTGTAAACTCTGGATTATTTATAGCAAAAATTCTAATAATAAATCCAAAACCAAGTGTTACAATAGCCAAATAATCTCCTCTAACTCTAAATACTGGGAAAGATAAAAGTAATGCCACCAACGATGCTGCAATACCACCAATAATTATAGCAGGTAAAAAACTCATATGAGCATTTGCAACAATAGGGTTTGGATCTACCAAAGCAAACATATCCATTTTTGTTTCTGGAGGAATTAATAAAATTGCTGTAAAATAAGCACCTATTGCAACAAATCCATTAGGCTCTAATGAAAATTGTCCTGCTACTCCATTAATCAAATTATAACTTAAAGCTAAAATTGCAAATATTGCAATATTTTTAAGTATAGAAAGAGTATATGAATCTAAATTTTCTTGAGCCAATACTATAAAAGCAATTAATATACCTATTATCAATATATCTCTTATAAATTTTTTTAAAATCATATCTAAAACCTTCCTCTTTCCAAATCTTGACCCATTATTCCAGTAGGTCTAAATAATAAAACTAATATTAAAAAGAAGAATGCAAATGCATCTTTATATCCTCCAAGCTCAGGGAAAAGTGCAACTACAAAAATCTCTGTAAAACCAAGTATAAATCCTCCAATTACAGCCCCACCAACACTACCAATTCCTCCAAGAACAGCTGCTGCAAATGCTTTTAGACCGACTATGATACCCATTAGCGGGTCAATTGAAGGATAACTTATCGCATAAAAAATACCACCAATAGCAGCAAGTGATGAACCTATAATAAATACAATCATAATAATTTTATCTGCATCAATACCCATCAATCTAACAGTTGAAATATCAAAGGCTAAAGCTCTAATTGCCATGCCATATTTTGTTTTATAAAGTATCCAAAGAACTATTGCTAAAATTGTTAATGTGATAATAGGAATAATTATTACTGAAATTGGTAAATATACTCCACCAATATGAAAAATTTTAGTTAAATATTCTGGTGCTTTAAATGCTCTAGGAATCCCTCCAAAAATAACATTAAATAGATTCTCTAAAAAAAAGCTAATACCAATTGCAGTAATTAATAGTGAAATTTTTGGAGCATCACGAAGTGGTTTATAAGCTATTTTATCAGTCAAAATACCAACGATTGCAGTTATAACAATTGCTCCTAAAACTGCTAATTCAAAAGATAATCCAAATTGCTTTAAAATAAGTGCCATAAATGCACCTACCATCATTAAATCACCATGAGCAAAGTTAATTAATCTTAAAACGCCATATACCATAGTATAACCAATTGCAATAAGTGCATACATACTACCTAAACTTGCACCATTAATCAATTGTTGCAAAAAGGTTTGAAAATCCATTAAGTTTCCTTATTATTTAAATATTGAAAGTGTAGCTATTCTACTAAAAAACTTCTCTTTAAATTCTTTAGTAAAAAGCTACCCCAAAGGGGTATAAATTATGGATTTACTGTTGTTTTGTAAACAAACTTACCATCTTTTACTTCATTAACTACTGCAGATTTAACAGCATCACCATTTTCATTAATAGTTATTTCACCAGTAATACCTTTGTATCCTTTTGTTCCTCTTAAATTTTTATTAATACACTCTTTATCATCACTTGATTTTCCATCTGCAATACATTTATTCATAGCTGACAAAATCATACCATATGCATCTGCTGCCAAAGCACCCATTGAATCAGCTGGTTTATTATATTTTTTATGATAAGCCTCTACATAAGCTTTCGCTTCTGGAGATTTTGCAGCAGCTTCATTGAAGTGGTCAGTATACATAAATCCTTCAGCTGCTTTTCCTGCAATTTTTATAAGCTCAGGGAAACCAACACCATCAGCACCTATAAATGGAGTTTTTACACCCATATCTCTAGCTTGTTTTGCTAAAAGTGCTGCTTCATTATAATATCCTGTAAATGCTATAATATCTGGGTTAGCAGCTTTAATTGCTGCTACTTGAGCGTTGAAGTCTTTGTCTCCAGAGTTGATTAAAATAGTTTTTAAAATTTTACCACCACCTGCTGTATAAGCCTTTTTAAATGCTTTTGATAGCCCAACAGAATAATCTTGTTTTGCATCTGTTACAACAACTGCTTTTTTAAGACCATTATCAAGTGCATATTTTGCCATTACTGCACCTTGAAATGGGTCAATAAAACAAGCTCTTGTTACATATTTTTTTCCTTTAGTAACTCTTGGGTTTGTTGATGCATGAGTTATCATTGGAGTTTTTGCTTTTTCTGCTACTGGTGCCATTGCCAAAGAGTTTGAAGATGCAACTTCACCTAAAATTACACTTACTTTATCTTTATCTAAAAGTTTTTTAAC
>CAYPVY010000071.1:0-6402 GCA_964414305.1 uncultured Nitratifractor sp. | reverse complement strand
TATGTTAAGATAAATGCAGAGTATAGAACTTAAAATTTAAGCCTTAAGATTTAAATATCTTTTGGCTTTATTCTACTGTAACAGATTTTGCTAAGTTTCTTGGCATATCTACATCATTGCCAAGTCTAATTGATATCTCTAAAGCTAAAAGCTGAGTTACAACCATCATTTCAAAAAATTCAAGCATTGGGTGAAATGTCTCTTTTGTTTGAATAAAGTCATCTGCCAATTCAAAAGGCTCTGGAGATATTGCTAAAATAGTTGCATCTCTAGCGCTAAGCTCTTCAACATTTGATTTTATCTTTTCATAAAGTAAACTCTTTGGCATTAGTGCAATAGTAAAGAGTTCACTATCAGCCAAAGCTATAGGTCCATGTTTCATCTCACCTGCTGGATAGCCTTCTGCGTGAAGATAACTTATCTCTTTTAGTTTCAAGGCACCCTCTAGTGCTAATGGATAAAATATATCTCTGCCTATAAAAAAGAATCCATGACCATGTAAATATCGTTTTGATAATCTATGAATTTTATCATGCAATTTATCTTCTACTTTAAGGCTGTTTGGAACTTTTCTTAAAGCTTCAATCTCTTCAATTAATTTCTCTTTTGTTATTGAATTCTTAAGTTGTGCAATATATAGCGAAAGCATCCAAAGAAGAAGGGTTTGTGTTGCAAAAGCTTTTGTAGAAGCAACACCTTTTTCTACACCCGCACGAGTAAGTAAAGCAACATCACTCTCTCTAACAATAGAAGAGTTATCAACATTACATATTGTAAGGGTTTTTAATCCAGCCTTTTTTGCCATTTTTAAGGCTTCAAGAGTGTCTGCTGTTTCCCCACTTTGAGAAATTGTAATAAATAGTGTATTTTTATCAAGAAGAGGTTCCTTATATCTAAATTCACTTGCAATCTCTACATCACATCTTATTTTTGAAATTCTCTCAAATAGGTAGCTACAAGTTAGGGCACTATGATAGCTAGTGCCACAAGCACATATTTTAATTGATTCAATATTATCAAAGAACCCTTCTTTTATCTCATCAAAAGTAATTGTCTCATCTAAAACTCTGCCCATCATAGTATCAACAACTACACTTGATTGCTCATATATCTCTTTTTCCATAAAAAAACGATATCCATCTTTTTGAGCAGAAACCTTATCAGTAGATAATGGTTTAGTATCAAAATTAACTTCTCCATCTTTGTTGTATATTTTAACTTCTCCATCTTTTGCAAAGCCAAATTCTCCATCTTCTAGATAATAAACCTCTTGTGCTTTACCAATCACAGGTGTATCTGATGATGCAAAAAATATTTCTTTATCTTCATTAAAACCAATAAGCATAGGAGAGCCATTTTTTGCAAAAAAGATTGTATCTGGTTGTGAGTTTGTAATTAAAAGTATAGCATATGCACCATTTAATCTATTGATTGTCTCTTTAAATGCTTCAAAAGGCTCTAACCCATCTTCTAAATATTTTTCAAATAGGTGAACTATGACTTCTGTATCTGTTTGGCTTAAAAATTGCACACCTTTATTTAATAACTCTTTTTTTAACTCTTGATAATTTTCAATTATTCCATTATGAACTACATATGAGTTTTTTCCTAAGTGTGGATGAGCATTTAGTTCGGTTGGCTTACCATGTGTTGCCCATCTAGTATGTCCAATTCCTATGCCAAACCCATCAGCTATAAAGTTTTTTGTTTTTTCTTCTAAATTTTTTAGCTTTCCAACTGCTTTGAAACTATCTATTTTATTATTAGATATTACAGCAATACCTGCACTATCATAGCCTCTATATTCAAGCTCTTTTAGACCATCTAATAATATCTCTTTCTTTTCTTTGTTACCAATATAACCAACAATACCACACATAAAGCTCTATTCTCCTATATGCTCTTTTATAGCATTTACTCTTTTTTTAACTTCATCAATACCAATAAGTTCAATTACTTCATCAAGGCCAGGTCCTCTCATAGCACCAAATAGAGCAACTCTTAGGGGCTGACCAAGTTTTCCAAAACCAATCTCTTTTGCTTTTATAAATTCTTCCATTAATTTATGAATCTCTTCTTTGCTTTTTGGTTTTTTTTCTTCCAAAATAGAAACAAACTCTTCTATTATGTTTATTGCATCACCTTTGAATGCTTTTTTTACAGCCTTAGCTTCATATTCCTTTGGAATATTTATAATAGTGTTTATTTCATTTGCTAAATCTTTTAGAGTCTTTACTCTACCTTTGGTAATTTCAATTAACTTTATAAGTTTATCATTATCTTCTAAATTTATATCAAAATCTTTCAATAAAGAAGCTAATCTTTCATTTGAGCTATTTTTTATATAGTGTGCATTTAGCCAAAGAAGTTTATCTAAATTATATCTTGAAGCACTTTTGTTTATATCTTTTGGATTAAAGAGCTTTATCATTTCATCTATACTAAAAATTTCTTGATCTCCATGGCTCCATCCAAGTCTAACTAAAAAGTTTAGTAAGGCTTCTGGTAAAAAACCCTCTTTTTTATATTCCATTACATCAGCTGCACCATCTCTTTTACTAAGTTTTTTGCCTTGTTCATTATGTATCATTGGAACATGATAAAATTTTGGTGGTTTAAAGCCTAAAGCTTCATAGACTACTAGCTGTTTTGGAGTGTTGTATAGATGGTCATCTCCTCTAATTACATCTGTTAGTCCCATCTCATAATCATCAATAGCTACAACAAAATTATAAGTTGGTGTTCCATCACTTCTTGCGATAATAAAATCATCTACTTCATCTGCTGATATTTTGATTTTACCTTTAATTCCATCTTCAAACTCTATAAATCCTTCAAGAGGAGCTTTAATTCTAATAACTGGTTCAACGCCTTGTGGAGGAGTTCCTTGGAAATCTCTATATCTTCCATCATATCTTGGTCTCTCACCCTTTGCTTCTTGAGAAGCTCTAAGTTCATCAAGTTCCTCTTTTGTCATATAGCATTTATATGCTTTGCCCTCTTTGAGAAGTTTATCTATATAATTTTTATATATATCAAATCTTTTTGATTGATATATAACATCCCCATCAAAATCCAAGCCAACCCAATCAAAGGCTTCTAATATTGCTTTAAGTGCCTCATTTGAGTTTCTGCTAAGGTCTGTATCTTCTATTCTTAATAGAAATTTACCGCTATTTTTTCTAGCCCATAACCAACTAAATAGAGCAGTTCTTAACCCACCTATATGTAAATATCCTGTAGGGCTTGGTGCAAATCTTGTAACAACCATTAAATTACCTCATTAATTTAAATTTTTGGGTATAAATTACCCTTTGTAGTTTTCTAAATATTTTGTATCAAAATTATTATTGATAAAATCTTCATTTCTCATCATTTTTCTATGAAAATCTATTGTAGTTTTGATTCCTGCAACTTCAAATTCATCCAAAGCTCTTTTCATCCTTGCAATTGCTTCATCTCTATCTTTACCCCAAACTATTAGTTTTCCAATCATAGAGTCATAATGAGGCGATACAATATAATTGCAATAGGCATGTGTATCGACTCTCACATCTTTTCCTCCTGGTTGTATCCATTTTTGTATTTTACCAGGACTTGGAAGGAAAGTAACAGGATCTTCTGCAGTAATTCTACACTCTATAGCATGACCTTTTAGAACTATATCTTCTTGTTTTGGAAGTTCTTTACCCTCAGCTACTTCTATCATAAGCTTAATAATATCTATACCACTTACCATTTCACTTACACAATGTTCAACTTGAAGTCTTGTATTCATCTCCATAAAGTAGAAATTATTATGCTTATCTACCAAAAATTCAAAAGTTCCAGCACCCTCATATTTTAAAAATTTAGTAGCTCTTAGAGCTGCTTGATGTAACTCTTCTCTTCTCTTTTCATCTAATATGATAGCTGGAGACTCTTCTATTAGTTTTTGATGGCGTCTTTGCATGGAGCAGTCTCTTTCTCCTATATGTATTGCTCCACCTTTTCCATCTCCCACTACTTGAACCTCTACATGGCGTGGAGACTCTATGAATTTCTCCATATATAGTGTTCCATCATTAAAAGCATTTATAGCTTCAGCTTGACACGCAAGGAAAGCATTTTCTATATAACTCTCATCTTCAACGATTCTCATACCTCTACCGCCACCACCAGCAGCTGCTTTTAAAATTACAGGATATCCTATCTCCTTTGCCATCTCTTTTGCAACTTGGGCATCTTCTACAGCTCCATCACTACCAGGAATTGTAGGAACTCCAGCTTTTGCCATTACTTGTTTTGCCTTTGATTTATCAGCCATCATTTCCATTAGTTCTACAGATGGACCAATAAATTTAATTCCATGATGAGCGCAAATTTCTACAAAGCTTTGATTTTCACTCAAAAATCCATATCCTGGGAATATTGCATCACATCCACTAATTTCAGCAGCAGATATAATAGCTGGGATATTTAAATAACTATCACTACTCTTAACATCCCCAATACATACTGCAGCATCAGCAAAATCTAAATATGCAACATCTTTATCACCTTTTGAATAAACAGCAACAGCCTCTTTGCCCATCTCTTTTATTGTTCTAATAGCCCTTAGAGCAATCTCGCCTCTATTTGCAATTAAGATTCTTTTTATTTCAGCCATTATAACTTCTCTACTCTAAATAGTGGCATATCATACTCTACAGGTTCACCATCTTGAACAAGCACTTCTAAAATTTTACAATCATATTCAGCTTCAAGTTCATTCATAATCTTCATAGCCTCTAAAATACATAGAGTTTGTCCCTTTTTGACAATATCTCCAACCTTTACAAATGGAGGTGAATCTGGAGATGGAGCTTCATAGAAAGTTCCTACCATTGGTGATGTAATAATTTCCCCATTAATATTCTCGCAAATTTCATCATTTGTAGTATTTGGTTGAATAGTTGGAGATGGAGTATTTTGTATAGTTGCTGCTTGAGGTATTGGAGCTTGTGTTTGATTTACAAGTAAATTTCCTCCTTCTTTTTGCATAGATATTTCAAATTCACCATCTTTAACTCTTAGCTTACCTAGCTTACTTCTACCAAAAACTCTTATTAATTCTTTTATTTCATTTAGATTCATTATACAGTCCCTTTAGTATCTATAAACTATAATGTTTATAAATGTAAAAATATTTTGGTTATAATACCATAAAATATATGAAAATAAAAGAGGTTTTTTATGGGTTTAAAGTCTGATAGTTGGATTAGGGAGAAATCAAAAGAGGGTATGATTACTCCTTTTTGCGAAGGATTGATAGGTAAAGGCGTAGTAAGTTATGGGCTTAGTAGTTATGGATATGATATTAGAGTAAGTGATGAATTTAAGATTTTTACAAATATAAATGCAGAAGTTGTAGATCCAAAAGATTTTGATGAAAATAATGTAGTTGATTTTAAAGGTGATGTTTGTATAGTTCCTCCTAATTCATTTGCTCTTGCTAGAACGGTTGAATATTTCAAGATGCCACCAAATGTATTGGCAATTTGTCTTGGAAAAAGCACTTATGCTAGGTGTGGTATTATTGTAAATGTTACACCATTTGAGCCTGGATTTGAAGGGCATATTACAATTGAAATTAGCAACACTACACCTCTTCCAGCAAAAATTTATGCAAATGAAGGTATTGCTCAAGTGCTTTTCTTTGAGGGAGATGAGCCTTGTGAGACAACCTATGCAGATAGAAAAGGTAAATATCAAGCCCAAGAGGGAATTACATTGCCTAGAATATTAAAATAAAAGGCTTAAGCTAAAGGCACAATATATAAAGATTTTTTCTATTGTTCCATAAAGTAGTAATCTAAAATTAAAATTGAATATAACATCAAAGTGTAAAGGTGTGAAGGTGTAGAGATAATAAATAATATGATGTTACTTTAATATACGCCTATATTTTTGTTTAGTTTTGACTACTTATTTACCACACTAAAGGAAGATAAGTTCAAATTTCTCGTTTTTAGCTTCCAATTTTTAATTTTTTTCTCAAATTGTTACTTTTTCGTGCTATAATTGTGTATATCAAAAATAAGGAGTGTAATTTATGGGAATGTTTAGTTTTTTTAAAGACGCTGGTAAAAAGTTACTTGGTCAAGGCAACGATGATGAAGCTATCAAAAATGAAATTGAGAGTAGTTTTGAGAGTGAGCCTGTTCAAGGTTTGCAAGTAGCAGTTGAAGATGGTGTTGTTACTCTTGCAGGTATTGCACCAGACAATGATACAAGAGAGAAAGTAATTTTAATAGCTGGTAATGTTGAAGGAGTTGAGAGTGTAAATGCTGATCAGTTATTGACTCCAGAGATGATTGAAGCTTCAAATGAAAGAGATGTTCCAGAGCCAAGATTTTATACAATCAAAGAAGGTGATACTTT
>CAYPVY010000070.1:0-6433 GCA_964414305.1 uncultured Nitratifractor sp. | reverse complement strand
ATTCCTGGCACTTTTAAATCAATTATTTTATCTTCTTGTTTAACTTTTACACCCTCAACACCCATATTTGAGCCATACACCTCTTCGACTGTTGCATTTAAGATAAGCTCTATCTTATCATTTTTCATTACTCTCTCAACAGTTGGGGGTGCGGCTCTAAATTTATCTCTTCTATGAATCAAATAAACTTTAGAGCATATATTTGCTAAATACAAGGCCTCTTCTAAAGCAGTATCACCTCCACCAAGCACTGCTACCTCTTTATCTTTATAAAAAAAACCATCGCAAGTTGCACAAGTGCTAACACCTCTTCCAAAAAATTCATCTTCACCTTTAAAACCAGCTCTTTTAGGCACGCTACCTGTGCAAACAATTACACTTTTTGCTTGAACTACACTTCCATCAGCAAGTTTAATATCAAATATATTACCATTTTTAGATACTTTTTTAACCTCACTCAATTCATGCTTTAATCCAAAATGCATACACTGCTTTGGCCAAGGCTCCATTAACTCCATACCAGTAAGTGGCGGATCTTCTCTAAAAACACCTGGATAATTTTCTATCTCACTACTTTGAGTAATTTGTCCTCCAGGCATTCCCATCTCAAACATAACAACATCTTTTAAACCACCTCTTGTAGCATAAAGACCTGCTGTAAGCCCTGCAGGGCCTCCACCAATAATTGCTAAATCAAGCATTTTATTTTCCTTTTTTATATGATTAAAAGCACATTAATAGCACAAAACTAAAAGCTTAAGGCATAAAAAGCTTGTTAAACTCGTTCCATATATCCTAAGGTGGAATGTATATATAGATTAAACTTTTAAGTATATATTCCAAAGCTCAGCTTTGGAACGAGTTTGTGTTTTCTAGTTCTAAAAAAAGCTTTTCGCCTTAAGCCTTTAGCTCTAAGCTCTGTAATATTTCACCCAAAAGGGTGATATATTAACCTAAAAGTGCATCAAGTTTTTCAGCAAATACCGCTTTACCAGCAGCTCCAACCATTTGATCAACTAATTCACCATCTTTAAAGAATAAAATTGTAGGAATAGATCTAATACCATATTCACCTGCAATCTCTGGTTGCTCATCTGTATTTACTTTACAAATTTTTGCTTTTCCATCATACTCTTCAGCCAACTCTTCAATAACTGGAGCAATCATTCTACATGGTCCACACCAAGGAGCCCAAAAATCCACCAATGCAACACCATCTTTAATTGTATCTTTAAAATTCTCGCTTGTTAATTCAATATACTTGCCCATAGAAATCCTTTAATATAAAATTTAAATAGTTATATAACTATTTTACAATTGAGAATATAACAATCTTTATTTAAATTTTGCCTTAAAAGTTTAATTTATTAAAATTTTAAAAATTAATTTGCAAATTTACGCTTTTTTTAACTCAATCTCTTTGAATTTTGCACTTCTTGTATTCTTGATTGCATTTATGCTTTTGCCTTTTACAGTATATACAAATGATATCTTATCTTCATCACTCATATTTGCATTAGCCCTATGCAAAAGCTCACTATGAAAAAGCACAATATCACCTTTATTTAACTCAAAACTAACCTTCTTTTTAATTAATGAGATATTCTCTTCCAAATCACTCCTAAAAAAGCTCTTTTCATCAAATTGATAATCTTTTAAATCCATATTATGAGAACCTGGAATAAACTCTAAAACCCCATTTTGACTATTCTCAACCCCCAAAGCCAACCATACACTAATTAAATTTTTGCCATCATAACTCCAATATCTACTATCTCTATGCCAACAAGTATATGTTGAAGTCTTAGCTAACTTTGTCATTATAGAGTTATGATGAGCAGTAATCAAAATAGGCTCTTCTTCTAAAAGTTGCTCTAATATAGGATATATCTTTTTATTCTCCATCCACTCTTTAAATAAGATATCTCTATCATAAACTTGCCTTAATCTTCTCACACTACTTTTATACTCATCTTTATCAATACCAATATACTCATATTCAGTCTCAATAGGCTCTATTTTATATTTTAAGTGGACTTTTGCAATATCTTTTATTGCATCACATCTATCTTCGTCTAAAAAATCTCTAATAATCAAAAATCCATCTTCTTTAAACTTTTGCAACTCTTTGCTATTTAACTTCACTTCTAATCCCTAAATAGTAATATTTTCAATCAATTCAATAGAATCATTTTTAATTATTAGAGCATCTATTGAGTATCTATAATTTAATTTTTTTTGCTTCAAATAATATTGTGTGCTATTTATTATCTTTTTTAGTTTAGTAGGTGTAATATTATAAATTGGCTCAAAATCTTTTTGAGTAGATTTAACCTCTATAAAATGAAGAGTCTCATCTTTCAAAGCTACAATATCTAACTCTCCAAATTTAGAGGCATAAAAATTTCTATCTACTATCTTAAAACCAATATCTTCTAAGAAATCAATAGCCTTATCTTCACTTTTTTTACCAAAAAAACGACTCAATTAAGATTCCTCATGAACTTTAAATTTTCCCTCTTTTAGCTCTTTTAAAAACTCTTCAATAGAATATCTCATTCTATATTGAGGTGTCATAATATGTATTAGTATATCCCCCAAATCTACAACAATCCAATCATCACTCTCATCTGCTCCTAAGATTTTTTCTCCATTCTCTCTCAAAAACTCTCTTAGATTATCATATAAAGCACCAGTATGCTTCCCTCCAAGAGAGTTTACCAATATTACAGATGATGCAATATAATCACTATCTTCAAGATTAAAAACCTCTATCTCCTCACCTTTTTTTTCATCCAACATTAAAACAATCTTTTCTACTCTTTCATTAATTCCCATTTAATTCCTTAATATTTTTATTTAAATTATACTCTAATGCTACTTGTTTTTTAATTTTTTCATCAATAAAATCTAACTTTTTGCCTTCTCTAATTTCAGTTGAACTTACATCTTCATCAATATTTAATATTTTGCAATTTTTTAATTTTTGGCAATCTAAGCTCTCTCCTCTTCTAGATGCCACTAGCCATAAATAGTTATCATTTAAATAATCAAAATTATGCCATTTTTGAATAGATTTTAGATTATCCGCTCCAATAATAATTGCTTTTATATTATATTTTTTTGATAACTCTTTTAGAGTTTCATAAGTATATACAGCTCTTTTTTGCTCTATTTCATAATCGCTTATAATTACATTTTCATTTTCAAAAACCTCTTTTACCCATTTATATCTAAGTTTGGGTTTTGCACTAAAGTTGCTCTTAAATGGATTTAAATATGTAGGGGTTACAATAACTTTATCAACATACTCTAAAGCCTTTTGTATAATCTTTTGATGTCCCAGATGAGGGGGATCAAAGCTACCACCAAATAGTGCATATGTTGCTTTTTTTGCCATATTATCTCTCTTGTTTATATTTAATATTCATAATTATAGCTTCTTTAACAGATATTTTAGTAAAATATTATTAAAAATATTTGGAGTCCTTATGCATACAATAAAAGATTTAAATATAGATGGAAAAACAATCTTTATAAGATGTGATTTTAATGTTCCAAAAGATGAATTTGGAAATATCACCGATGATAGAAGAATAAGAGCTGCTTTGCCTACTATTAGATACTGTATAGATAGAGATTGTAAAGTTGTATTAGGCTCTCACTTTGAACGCCCTACTCCTGGAGTTTATGATGAGAAGTTATCACTTGAAGCTGTTGCAAAAAGATTAGACACACTCTTAAAAATTAAAAATAGAGTTCTTTTTGATGATTCAAAAACTGGAGCAGTAATAACACCTAGAGCAAAAGAGTTGTTTAAAAATATGGATAGCGGAGATGTATTGCTTTTAGAGAATCTAAGGTTTGATGAGGGAGAGACAAAAGATAGTGAAGAGTTTGCAAAAGAGTTGAGTCAATTTGGAGAAATTTATATTAATGATGCTTTTGGTGCTTGTCATAGAAAACATGCATCAATTCATGCAATAACAAAATTTTATCCAAAAGATAAAAGAGCTGCTGGATTTTTACTAGCAAAAGAGGTAAATTTCTTTAGTAAAATCTTACAAAACCCTACTAGACCTTTTGTTGCTATTGTTGGAGGAAGCAAAGTATCTGGAAAACTTCAAGCCTTAGATAAGCTTTTAGATAGTGTTGATAAACTAATAATTGGTGGGGGAATGGCATTTACATTCCTAAAACAAATGGGATATGAAGTAGGCGAATCTTTGGTAGAAGATGAGCTAATGGATGAAGCACAAAGAGTCATGGATAAAGCAAAAGAAAAAAATGTTAAACTCTATTTGCCTGTAGATATTGTTGTTGCTGATAAATTTAGTGAATTAGCAACTATAAAATATCTTCCATCCCAAGAGATACCAAAAGGTTGGATGGGCTTAGATATTGGACCAGCTTCTGCAAGATTATTTAGAGAAGTTTTAAACGATGCTCAAACAATTATTTGGAATGGACCTATGGGTGTTTATGAAATGGATAAATTTGCTAAAGGCTCAATAAAAATGAGTCATTATGTTGCTGAATCTCATGCAACTACTATAGTTGGAGGTGGAGATACTGCAGATGTTGTTGCTCGTGCTGGTGATATAGATGAAATGACATTTGTTAGCACAGGTGGTGGAGCTAGTCTTAAACTTTTAGAGGGCGAAAAACTACCAGGAATTGTTGCACTGGAGGCAAAATAGATGAAATTTTATGCAAACTTTAAAATGAATCATACCAGAGCTTCTACTACTAAATATATAGATAATTTAAATAAACAATTAGAAGATGTAGATTGCGGAAAAATTACTATCTTTCCACCAGCTACAGCACTACAAGAGGGCAAAGGCAAAATAGTAGTTGGAGCTCAAAATGGCTATTTTAAAGAAAGTGGAGCTTTTACTGGAGAGATAGGTTTAGAGCAATTAAATGAATTTGGTATCAATACAATCTTGATAGGACATAGCGAAAGAAGAGAGCTCTTTAATGAAACACAAGATTTTGTAGCAAAAAAATTTAAATTCTATGCCCAAAATAATTTTAATATAGTTTACTGTATTGGAGAACCTCTAGAGGTTAGAGAAGAAGGGGATAATGCACTATTTAGCTATCTTTTATCTCAATTTG
Organism: uncultured Nitratifractor sp.; assembly: GCA_964414305.1. Lineage (GTDB taxonomy): Bacteria > Campylobacterota > Campylobacteria > Campylobacterales > Sulfurovaceae > JAADEQ01. The sequence continues at coordinate 1,309 of CAYPVY010000070.1, read as the reverse complement.
ATGGAATTGATACAAGCTATCAAAATTTAACTATTGCATATGAGCCAATATGGGCTATAGGCACTGGAGTTAGTGCAACACAAGATGATATTAAAAAAGTTCACAATTATCTAAAAGAAAAGTTTAATCTACCGCTTCTTTATGGTGGAAGTGTTAAGAGTGATTCTATTGAAAAAATTGCAGCTATTGAAAGTGTTGATGGTGTTTTAGTAGGTTCAGCTTCGCTAGATTATCAAGAGTTTGCAAAACTTATAAAAAATGGTTTGAAGTGAGTCTAAATTGATAAAAATTATAGCAAAAAAGATTATATATATAATATCAATGTTATTTTTGATATCTATAATATCTTTTTTAGCTATCTATGCTGCACCAAACAGCTTTTTTAGTGCGGGTGGTCTAAATCCAAATATGACTCCTGAGGCAATAGAGCATCTAAAAGAGGTATATGGATTAAACAAACCTTTAATTGAACAATATCTAGGATGGTTAAAATCTATTATTACCTTAGATTTTGGTGTATCTTTTGTAAGTGGTAATAGTGTCCTAGATGATATCAAGGATAGAGTTGGTATTACCCTATCAATTAATATTATATCAATGATTATAATATTTGTTTTAGCTATTAAATTGGGAGTTAAAAGTGCTATGAAGGGGGCAACATTTGATAAAACAACAAAACAAATAGCTCTTCTTAGTTATGCTACTCCATCTTTTTATCTAGCACTGCTATTGATTATAATTTTTGGATTTAAACTTGAGTGGTTTCCTATAACTGGTCTAGAAAGTATCCAAACAAAAAGTGGTATTGCTCACTATATTGATATGGCTTATCATCTAGTTTTACCTATTAGCGTAATTGTTTTTACCTCATTTGGCTCATTAATGCTATATATAAGGTCTTTAACTCTAGATATATTAAAGAGTGATTATATATTTTTTGCAAAAGCTAGAGGAGTAGATGAAAAAACAATAAAAAGAGTTTACATATATAAAAATTTAATGCCTTTTATTATTACTATTCTTGGATTATCACTTCCAGGATTACTTGGAGGTAGCGTAATTTTAGAGCAAATTTTCTCAATTGATGGAATGGGTCTTTTATTTTTCCAAGCTGCACTTAGTAGAGACTATCCAGTTATTATGGGAATATTAATTATAGGAGCCTTATTAACACTAATTGGCAATGTGATTGCAGATATTTTAGTTGCAAAAATTGACCCTTTTAGAAAAAAATAAATTCCAAAAGAATTTATTAATTTAGATTTATAAATTGCTCTTCCCATCTGTCAAACTCATCGCTAAAATATTT
>CAYPVY010000069.1:0-6542 GCA_964414305.1 uncultured Nitratifractor sp. | reverse complement strand
GTTGGAATAGTAGAATATACAACGATTTTTTCATAATATTTATATTTCATAATAACACTATTAATTAGTGTTATTATTTAGATTTTTAATTATTCTATTGGCTCTGCCTTTTGAACATCATATAAAATATCATCCCAAGGTGTTCTATACATAGGCATTGCAAGTCTTTTTTCATCAAGCACATGACCAATAAATCCTATTGTTCTTCCTAAGATAAAGAAAGCATTTAATGTTCCAGACTCTATAAATTCATCTATTTCTTCTTCTGAATATCCTAATGCTCTCCACATATCAACCATTAAAATTCCAATAGTTCCATCAACATTTAAAATCAAATTCTCTTTTTTACTTGTTGTTAATTGCTCAACAGTTTTAGCATAATCTAATAAAGGAGTTGAAGGGAAATTTTTTGCTGCAAAATCCATTAGACCTTTAACTCTTAAATCTGGATTTTTTAAAGATTTGATTCTATGTCCTATTCCTGGAATTGGTATTCCTTGTTTTTTCATATAATTTAAAAATTCTGCTGGTGTTAAATTATTATCATTAGCATACTTGAAATATTTAGCAGCACCATCAATTGCCCCACCAAATCTAGGTCCTATTGTTAATAAACCTGTTACAAGAGATTCAACAACACTTTTTCCAGCTCTTGCTGTTACTTTTGCATTATGAGCACCACTAACTGCTGGACCATGATCTGCAACTGTCTTAATAACTGTTTCAATGAAATCAACAGCCCATCTAGGATATTGTTTTTTAAACCATAATAATGATATTACATCTCCAATTGTTTTTCCAGTCTCAGGTAATGCAACTGAACTAATTGGGAAACCTGCATATGTTGCTTCTTCACCTCTATCATCTGAAATTGTGCATATAAATTGTTTTGGTCTTCTATATGAAGGTATTTTATTTATTTCAGGCTCTTTAATATCTTCAATAACACCTTTTGCATGAAGCTCTTCATATACTGCATTTATCATCTCTGGTAGGTCATTAAATGTTTTTGGAACATGGATACCAGCTTCTCTCATTGCATTATTTTTAGCTTCAGCTGTTTCTCTATCATCATTTGCACTAGCACCCGCATGTCCAAATTGAACACCACTACTATAATGCTTTGCAATTGTTCCTATACACCAAGCAATTATAGGTTTTGTTATCTTTCCACTTTTAACAGCTTCTATTACTTTATACTCTTCTGTTCCACCAACTTCTCCAAGTAAAATCATATATTTTACATCTGGGTTATCTTGCATTCTTAATAAGTGGTCTATAAATACTGAACCTACAAATCTATCACCACCAATAGCAACACCTTCAGCAATACCATCTGCATTAATAGCAATAATATTACTTAATTCATTAAATAAACCTCCTGAACGAGTAACAAGTCCGCAACTTCCTGCACGATGAAGTTTTGAGTTAATTATATTTTCTATAGTTCCACCAATATTAGCAATTTTAAAAGCACCTGGACTTATTGCTCCAACTGTTGCTGGTCCTATAATTGTAACTCCTGCTTCTCTTGCAGTAGCATTCATTTTTCTAGCCAATCTCTCAGGTATTCCCTCTGCTGTAATCATAATTGTTTTAAAGCCACCAATTTCAAGAGCTTCCATAGTTACATTATAAGCTGTTCTAAATGAAGCAAAATTTAATAATACATCAGCTTGAGGCTGAGCTGCTTTTGCATCAGCAGTGCTTTTATATACTGGAATCATAATTTCATCGCCACCCCAAAAAAACTTCTCAAATTTATTGCTTGAAGTTGGAGCAACAATTGCCGCTACCGATGGAGTGTCTCTTTTAATAACATAATCATAATCCAACATTCTTTGTATAGCTGTTTTGTTATTATTCCAAAAAATTGCTTGTGTATCTTTAGTAAATAATCTTGACATATCTCTCTCCCTACTTCTTATCGTTTTCTAAAGCCATACGAACTATATCAGTTACATGAGTTTCTGGACCATAAACTTCCATATAAAGCCCTAGTCTATCTGCTGCTTCTTTAATATCTTTTAAACCTTTTTCATAGTTTGGTCCACCACGACGAACATATATTTTAGTTCCTACTTCTTTTAGCTTATCTGCATAATTTTCTAATGCTTGAATAATACCAGTAAAAGTTTTTGCTACATCTGTAAAGTTTGCAATTGCTCCACCAATTATTAAAATTTTATCTCTACCTTCAGGATCTTTTTGTCTAGTCATTAAATCAAAAATAGTCTCAGCATAAAATTTGGTTTCTCCTGTAGTTGGACCACCACTATATTCACCATAATTAGCTAAATCATCAATTCCTGCCATATCTGCTATTGTATCTGCATATACAACAGATGCACCACCACCAGCAACCATTGTCCAAATTCTAGCATCTGGTTTTAATAAAGTAAGTTTAAGTGAAGCACCAGTTTTTGAATCTGCTTCTTCAATTGCTAAAACTTCTGGAGATTTTTGTTCCATTCCAAATGCTGTTGGAAATTCTACATCACCCCACTCTTCAGCCATCATAAACCCTGCAGTATCATCAAGTTTTGCAACCATATCAAGAAGCTCTATCTTATTTCCTTGCATTACAAATGGATTAATTTCTAAATATGCAAAATTTAAATCTCTATAAGCTTTAAAGAAACCTATTGCAAATTTTGCAAAATTTTCTTTATCTTCGTCTTTCACATCTGCAGGAACATTTTCTCTTATCTTTTTTTCTATCTCTTCTTCACTATCTGTAATTGAAAACCTTACTTCTACTACCTTGTCCCAATTTTCCTCAACTTCCATTCCACCTTCAGCCGACATATAAAGAACATCTTCATCCCCAACTACCGTTGCAGATATATAATACTCTTCACTTTGGTCATGAGGAGTAAATGGCTCTACTATAAAATGAGTTAAATAATCTTCTGATGGTTCACCAGTTGGTGTATCTCCATCAAAAGAGAAATATACTTTTTGTTTTGTTGCCCTTTTCTCATCTATCCATTTAGCCGCATCTTCTAAAGTTACATCACCAGGTTTATTAATTTTAAATAAAACCAATCCATTTTTACCTCTTTTACCAAAAAGCATATCTGGTTTTGCAACCAAAGGCTTCTCTTTTAGCCAACTCTTCTCTTGAGCTAATTTTTTTAGTTCATCTCCACTTTGAACTAAAACAGTTTCATAAGGATAAGTAAAGTCACCAAAATACTTATCCCAATGTCTTGCTAATATTGACTTTGCGTCATACTCTCTAATTGCCTTTTGAGCCATTGAGTTCTCCTTCATAAAGATTATTTAAGAATGATATCATCAGATATATTTGAAAGATTGTATCTTTATTAAAAGTTACATAAATTACAATTTTTTTGTGTATATAAGAAACACATACTATTTACACTTTAAAATACCATAGTATTTATATAGATTCTCTTCTCTCTTAGATATTACTTTTTTACACTCTTTACTATTTTTTTCTAATTTTTTAGCATTTTCTTGTATTTTATATATATTATAATCTATTAGCCATACCTTTTTAGAAAAGTATTTATATAATGGATAGTGTATAGTTATAGCAATTGTTTCTATTAATATATTTATTAAAATAATATTGCAAACCAAATAATATGTTCTTCTAAATTCTTTTAATCTAACTTCTATACCATTTTTAAAAATCAAAATAGAAAGAGGAATTGCAATAACTAAAAAAACTGAAAAGTCTGTAATCTTTATTTGTTGCCTAATTGAAAGTATTATTGATAACAAAAAAGAAGATATAATAATATTCATCAATAAATCTCTATCTTTTTGTATAGCCATTTTATAAACTGTATATATTATGAACAAAAATAGTAAAGGAGAAAATATTGCAGAGTATATACCAAAAAGTTGGAGTAAATGTCCTCTTGGCACTCCACCTATTGAATAACTAGAAATAAAAGATGATATTATTAGCAATACCAAAGATAATACTAAAACCCAAATTCTTTTATCTTTAAAGCTTGTAATTATTAATGCAATATATATTACAAATTGAGCACTATGTGTAAACAAAAGTAACACAAGTGAAGTGATTATAAGAATTTTTATATCTTTTTCATAAGCATAAATTAACAATAAAGTCAAAAGTATTGGGAAAGTTGCATAATTTATTAAAATAAATGATAAAAATATCCCTGGAACAAATATATATACAAATAGTGATAAATTATAGTATTTATCCCAAGTTATAAAATATTTTTTTATTATTTTAGAAAATATATATAAACTAATAATAGAAGCTAGAAAGAATATAAATCTTATGTATATGATATTATTGGTTAATTTATATATAAATTTAGCAATTATAGATTCTATTGTAATATCATTACTATATAAAATATTTGCTTCAGAATATGATAAAGGTGTAAAATATATAAGAAAAGATACTAAAAAAAAATAGAATATTATAAAAAGTATTATCCACCTTTTAGATATTGAACAAGTAAACATATTTTGCTAAATTGATAAAAAATTGTTTAAAATTTCATAACCAAATTGGCTCTTTATTGATTCTGGATGAAACTGAACACTATATATATCTTTACCTTTAATTTGTAAAGCCATAATTTCATTATCATCTAAGCTAAAAGCTGTTGGTTCTATTATTGATGGTAAACTATTTTTATCTACAATTAAAGAGTGATACCTAGTAGCTGTAAATTCTCTACTAACATCTTTAAAGATAGGAGACTCTTTTACCTGTTTAACTTGAGAAGTTTTTCCATGCATCATATTCTTAGCTCTAACTACTTTAGCACCAAATGCTTGTGCAATACTTTGATGCCCCAAACATACACCAAATATTGGAATATTATCTTTAAATTCTTTTATTACATCTAATGTTACTCCAGCATCATCTGGTGTTGAAGGTCCAGGAGATAAAATAATCTTTTTAGGATTTAACTCTTTGATTTCATTAACTGTCAATTCATCATTTCTAATAACTTTAAGATTTGCTCCTAGTTCCTTGCAATATTGAACTATATTATAAGTAAAACTATCATAATTATCTATCATTAATACCATAAACATACCCTATATATAATATTATGATATATTTTAACACTTTTTAATTAATAAGATTTTAATAAAAGAGAATATGAAGAAAAAGAGAGATAATTATCTCTCTTTTCTATTAAATAGAATTAACATAAACATCAATCCAAGTATAGAAATTAGATTCAATGCATTTGCTGAATCTTTTTTAGCTTCATTGTTTACTGACATAGAATCATTTACTTTGCTAGCAGATTCTACTTTTATAAACTCATTTTTTTGTTTATCTAATTCTTGTTTAATTAATTTATCATCAGCATCTGCTGGTGCTAAAGATGGCTTAACAGTTATTTTACCACCAGCTTCAACTTTTATATCTATCTCTTGAGGAGTTGCTAATTTTGTTCCCTCAGGAGCAGAAAATTTAACTTTATAATTACCTGGTAACAATTTTGTAATTTTAAAGTTACCTACTCTATCTGTTTTAGTATGAGCTACCTCTTTTCCATTTTCATCATAAATAGTAACTTTTAGTCCATCTAAAATTCCACTATCTACGCTTAATGCACTCATACCCATACCATTCATTGGTATTATTGAATAAACCCCAATTAATGTTCCACACTCAAAGTAACCAGCATCTAAATCTTTATAATCATCTCCACTTCTTAACTCTACTGTTTGAGTAGTATAAGTTGATGCATCAATATCACTATCTTTTGCTGGATTATTTCCTTTATGTCTATATGTAACATAGAATAATGGATCATCCTTAAGTGCTTTAACTTTATATGAACCAGGTTTTAGGTTACAGAATCTATATTTACCATCAGATGAAGTTGTAAATGGCTTAACTTCATTGCCAAATAAATCTGTAACACTATTACCATTCTCATCCATTAAAGTTACAACAGCACCTTCAATACCACCTTCTCTTGGGTCAGTTCCTTGGATACCATCACCATCATAATCTAACCATACCCAATCACCAATACAAGCACCCTTATAAATACCTGCATCCCAAGTCATATCATTTTCACCCTCTTTTAGAGTGATAATATCAGTTTCTTTTGTATTAGAATCTATATCACTATCTTTTGCATCATCACTACCTACATTCTTAGGTGATACAAAATAACCATCTGGTGTTTCAAATTTAACTTTATATTTACCTGGTAATAGTTTACAGAATTTATATTGTCCACTATTATCAGTAGTAATAGGTGCAACATCATTTCCAAATGCATCTTTTACACTATTACCACTTGCATCCAGTAAAGATACTTTTACACCAGATACTCCTGGTTCTCCTGCATCTTGAACACCATTTGCATTTAAATCATCCCATACAAAATTACCTATACAAGATAAATCTTGTCCATAATAGTGTGATGGGTCTTTATCTGTAACTTTATTTCCTGCACTATCTCTTGCTACTACTGTTGCTAAGTTCTCATATTGACCAGCTTTAGCTACACCTGTTTTTATACAAGTCATACTCTCACCTGGATTTAGAA
>CAYPVY010000068.1:0-6543 GCA_964414305.1 uncultured Nitratifractor sp. | reverse complement strand
TTCTCTTTTTTTAACCCAATCTTTTCTCATATTAAATACCTTTTTATAGTTTTATTATTGATATATTAACTAATTTATGCTTTGGCATATACTAAAGTTATACCAATGAAATCTTAAAGAAATTTTAAAATATTTAAATTAGGATAAAATCTATCCTATTTAATTTTTTAATACCCAAATAAAATGTTACTTTTTTTAACATACAGTGTAAAAAAAAGTTACACTTTTAAGAAAAGTTGGCTAAAATTGCAATATATTTTTATTAGAAGAATAGGGAGTTTAATGAGAAATATCTCACTAATTCTATTGGCTGCTGGAAGTTCGAGTCGTTTTGGAATGCCTGTTAAAAAGCAATGGTTATATCAAGGTGATATTCCATTGTGGTATTTTGTAGCAAAACGATTTGAGAGATATTATAATTTTGATAAAATAGTAGTTGTTGGTAACACTCAAGAGTTAAAATTGATGAGTAAATTTGACAACTATATTTTTGTTGCAGGTAGCACAAAATCTAGACAAAACTCTTTGAAGGCTGCTTTAGAGAGTATAGATTCTGATTTTGTTCTAGTTAGTGATGTAGCAAGGTGTTGTATCCCAAAAGATTTAGTTTTGGATTTGATTGCTAATGCTAAAGAGGGTGCTTGTGTAGTTCCTGCAATTAAAGTTTCAGATACTACTTATTATGATAATAAACCTATTGATAGAGAAAAACTATTAAGAGTTCAAACACCGCAAGTTAGTGATGCTAAGATACTTAAAGAATTAATCAAAAAAGATGGTGATTTTACAGATGAGAGCACACTATTTTTTAATTATAATAAAGATGTGATTTTTGTTAATGGTTCTAATAATGCAAATAAACTTACATATAAAGATGAGTTAAATAGTTTTAGGTGTTTAAAAAAGCCTATTAGCTCTCCAAAAGTTGGTTTTGGAATAGATATCCATCCGTTTGAAGATAATAAAGATATGTATTTATGTGGTGTTAAGATAGATGCACCTTATGGATTTAAAGCTCATAGTGATGGAGATGTAGCAATTCATGCATTAATAGATGCTATGCTAGGAGCTAGCTCTTTGGGAGATATTGGGGAGTTGTTTCCTGATAGTGATGATAAATATAAAAATATTGATAGTAAAGAGTTGTTAAAAGAGGTAGTAAAATTGGTTAGAGGTGTTGGATATGAGATATTAAATTGTGATTTATCAATAGTTGCACAAAAGCCAAAAATTTCACCTTATAAAAATGATATGGAGGTTAGCTTGTCTAAATTATTAGATATTGATAGAAGGCATATAAATATAAAAGCCACAACAGCTGAGAAATTGGGGTTTATAGGTAGAGAAGAAGGAGTTAAAGTGTATGCAAATGTAGTATTAGATTATTATAAATGGGGGGAAGAATGAAGATAGTAATAGTAGAGAATGAATTATATTTAGCACAAAGCATGGCATCAAAATTAGCAAATAGAAACTTTGAAACTGAGATTTTTAGCTCTGTTTCTGATGCTATGAATAGTAAAGGAGATGTATATCTTTTATCTACTACAATACCAGGTCAAAACCCACTTAAATTAATAGAGAAGTTTAAAGATAAAGTAATAATACTAATGGTTAATTATATAAATAATGATACTGTTGTAAAGCCACTTGAAATGGGTGCAAAAGATTATATTGTAAAGCCATTTATCATTGAAGAGTTAATAAGAAAAATAGAGCATTATCATAGATATAAACTATTTGAAGATGAGAATAAGTTTTATAAAGAGTTAATTGATAGTATTGTTGAAGAGATTGATGTAGAATATAATGTAGATAATATACATATTCCAATAGTAGTTTATACAAACTATCAAAGAGTTGCAGATAAATTTGTATTAGATATGGCAAAAAAGTATAAAAAAAGATTAAAATTTATAAATCTTCAAAAAGATGCGTGGCGTTCAAAAGTAAGGTCTATTGAGGATAAAGAGTTAGCATATATAACAAAATTAGATAAGTTAAAAAAAGAAGATAGAGAGAGATTATTTGAACTTTTAGATGGTAAAGACTTTATAATATCATCATTAGATTCATCCATTGAGACACCTTATGGGAAGATAACACTCAACTCAAATAATAAAATGTATGACCAAAGTCATATTTTGACAATAAATGAGTATGTTCAGTATATAATTAAGAAGTTTCAATATCAATACCCAGATACTGAGCTTAGTAAAAAGTTAGGAATATCAAGAAAAAGTCTCTGGGAGAAGAGGAGAAAATTTGAGTTATTCAAACAGAAGTGATACTATATTTATAGACAAAGAGGCTCTATCTTCACTTGCAATTGTGCAAGAGGGTTTGTTGTCTCCAGTTGATGGATTAATGGGAGAAGAAGAGGCAAAAGAGGTAGATGAAACACACTTTTATAAATCTTTGCCTATGCCATTTTCTTTTATTTTGGCTCCAAAAGGAAGCATCAATAAAAGAAATATACAAAATTTTAGAAAGGGTCAAAAGGTTCTTTTGATTTGTGAAAATAAAAAAGTTGGTGAATTGATAGTAGATGAGGTATTCAAGATTGACCCAATTAAAAGAATCCAAAATATTTATGGGACTACAGATAGAAGCAATCCAGCGGTAAAAAGAGCTTTTGATAGATTAGGTGAGTGGGCTGTTAGTGGTAAATATAGTGTAGAGTATCCTCAAATAAGAGAGTCTAAAGATAAGATAAAAAGTAAAATTGAAGAGATAGGAGCAAAAAAAATATCAGCTATTATGCTTGGAGCGAATCCATTAAATAGAGCTCATGAAAGAGTAATTAGGCAATCTTTAGATAATACAGATTTATTAGTAATATTTTTAATTAAGCCTTTTATCAATGAGGGCTTAGATTATGATATTAGAAAAGAGTCATTAGAGATATTTGTAGATAATTTTTTACCAAATAACAAAGTATTAATAATTCCTTTTGAAAACAGCTATATATTTTCTGGTTATAATGAGTTGATTTTGGATGCTACTTTAGCTAAAAACTATGGTTGCACTAGGCTTATTGTTGGAAGAAATCATAGAGCATTGGGTATGATTTATGATAGTAAAAATCATATTGATACAATATTTAGTAAAATAAAAGATATTGGTATAAATATAACTTTATTTGATGAATATGTATATTGTGATGAGTGTAAAACTTTGGTTAATACCAATACTTGTCCTCATGGACAACATCATCATATACATTACCACTATAAGCCATTAATGGAGTTGATTAAGAGTGGTATATTGCCACCTCCTATATTGGTAAGAAAAGAGATTTCATCATATATAATATCATCTTTGTATCCAAATAGAATTAAAAATTTGCAAGAAACATATGATATGATTTTTCCAAATAGTGGTCTTTTAGAAGAGAGAAATGAGAGGGATTTTTATATAAAATTGATTGAACTTTATCAAACAAGCTCTTTAACATAAGGTAAGTTATGGATTTACGAAAACTTTTTTTAACATTTTTGGGTAGTGGATTATCTAAGTATGCACCAGGGACTATGGGAACAATTGCAGCAATACCTATTGGTTTATTAGTAATTTACTATTTTGGTGCAAACTCTTTAACAACTTTGGTTATTGTAGTATCTATTATTGCAATTATTGAGATAAATAAGTATGAGAAATTAACAAATTCTCATGATGATAAATATATCGTTATAGATGAGGCTGTAGGAGTTTGGCTGACTATGGCTATTACATATGGTGGATTATCTATTTGGCAAAATCAATATAATTTTTATATAGCTTTGATACTTAGTTTTATAAATTTTAGATTATTTGATATATGGAAACCATCTACAATAGGATATATAGATAGAAAAGTAAAAGGTGGATTAGGGGTAGTTGGAGATGATTTGTTAGCTGGATTTGCAGCTGGTGTTTTAAATCTTCTTATATTTAGAATTTTGAGTTATTTGGGAGTATAAAATAGAGTAAAAGATTTTATAATCTTTTAACTTTTACTCTTTTAAATTAGTTTGTTTTATTAAATTAATCTCTATTTTGATTTTTTATACTCTAAAATCATTCTTAGAGCTTCATCTTTTAATTTAAGTTTTTCTTTTTTGATTGTTTCTAGCTCTCCATCGTTTAGATGCAATCTTCCTTCATCGGCATCTTTTGCTTTTTGGTCTAATTCATTATGCTTTTCAAATATTTTTGCAAAGTGTGCATTTTTTACTTTAAGTTCACTTATCTCTTCTCTATATTCATGTAGCATTTTTTATCCTTTAACTTTTATATAATTATAGCATAGATTAATGGTTTTTTAAATATTTTGATTTTATTAATAAAAAAGTCTGAATAATGTTTGTAGAGATTTAACTCTACAAATATTATTAGAAGTGGTAGTTTACTCCAGCATTTACCATATCTACTGTAATGTTTTTGTTTCCTGTCTTTTTAAGAGGTCTTAAATACTCTACATAAACTCCCAAGCCATTATTTAATCCTTGAGATTTTTTCTTAAATGTATATTCTACACCTCCACCCCAAGCAAATCCTTTTTGAGAACCTTTTAGAGTTTCACACTCTGTTTTGCCATATCCTAAAAGTGCATATATATCTACATTCTCACTAATAGCATAGCTTGGTTTAAAGTAGATTCCATAATGTTTTAGAGATTTGTCTTTATCTCCCCATGGAGTATTTATATATTTAGCTTCAACAGCTAAAAAACTATTAATATCATAACCAGCTTTTAGGTTATAACCATAAGTATTGCCTTTGTGAACTTTACTTGTTGTGCCATTGCTAAATTTAACTGCTTTATTACATTGACACTCACTATGTGCGTATGTAAAACCACCTCCAAGATATAGACCAAGTGGTATATCAACTACTGGAACTGGAATTGGTTCTACAGTAGCTGGAATATAGTTTTTACCAGCATTTGCCGCAATTGTCATTATTGCAATTGATGCAATTGTAGAAAGTAACTTTTTCATTGTATATCCTTGTTTTGTTTTTAGATACACAATATTAACATTAAAAAAATAAGAAAAAACTTAAAAGTATCGAAAAAATGGATATATCTACCCAAATATATTGGGTAGATGGAGAATAATTAGAAGTGGTAAGCTACTCCAGCACTAATAGTGTCTGTTTTTACATCAATTTTTCCACTCTTTTTAAGAGGTCTTAAATATTCAGCATATACGCCAAATCCATCTTTTAGACCACCTGTTTTTTTACCAAAGCTAAACTCTGTTCCAATACCCCAAGCAAAACCTTTGAAGCTATTGTTTAGAGATTCACATTCAGTTTTACCATAACCTAATAATGCATAAGCATCGATATTATCTGTTACAGGCATATTAGGTTTTAGGTATAAACCATAGTGTTTAAGAGTTCTATCTTTGTCTCCCCAAGGAGTATATAGATATTTACCCTCAATACCAATGTATTCATTTAGGTCATAACCTGCTTTTAGATTAACTCCATAAGTTTTGCTTTCGTGAGTTTTTCCTGATGTTCCATCAGAAAATTTAACACTCTTATCACAATTACACTCACCTTTTGCATAAGTTAATCCACCACCAACATATAATCCTAGTGGAGGAAGAACTGCAGGAGCTGCTGGTTCAGCTGGTTTTTCTGGCACTGGCATTGGTGGTATTGGAGCAGGAGCAACATTTTTACCTGCAAATAATGCACCACTTAATGCAGTGGCAGCAACTAATGAAAAAAATACCTTTTTCATAACTTATCCTTTCCTTGTTTGTTATATAGTTTATGCTATAATAAAAGGTGTCTTTTTAAAAGACACAACTCCATTTAAAACCCTTCCCTGGAAAATGTAAGAAGCTAGATCGCCAAATCACTTCTTACATTTTTTAATATGGGAATACCATATTGTATAATATTAAACATTTATTCAACCTTAAATTTAAAATATTTTTTTTGATTCTTATAATTTTTACACAATAAATATACTCTTATTAAATATTAGATTTACTCTAAACTCAACTCTAATACTATTTTAGATATAATCTTATGATTTTAATTTAAGGATAGATATATGCTACTATTTACTCCTGGACCAACTCCTGTGCCTGAGGTAGTTAGAGTTGCTATGGCAGCACCAACAATTCATCACAGAACGCCAGAATTTGAAGCTATTTTTAAGAGTGCAAGAGAGGGTTTATTTGAACTTTTTGGGATGAATGAAGTTGTAATGCTTGCATCATCTGGAACTGGTGCGATGGAAGCATCGATTATAAATCTATGTAATAAAAAAGCACTTACAATTAACGCTGGAAAATTTGGTGAGAGATTTGGAAAAATTGTTAAAGCTCATGGACTTGAATTGGTAGAGTTGAAATATGAGTGGGACACTCCTGCATCAATTGCAGATGTAAAAGAGGCTCTTAGTCAAAATAGTGATATAGATTTGATTGCTATTCAAGTTTGTGAGAGTGCAGGGGGCTTAAGACACCCAGTTGAAGAGATAGCAAAGGCTGTAAAAGAATTTAACAAAGATATTATAGTTGTAGCTGATGGTATTAC
>CAYPVY010000067.1:0-6635 GCA_964414305.1 uncultured Nitratifractor sp. | reverse complement strand
TTCACAATCAACTCCTTAGTAATTGCAATTATACTATATTTTTTATAGATTTGAATATTTTCTTAATTAAAAAATTAATAAAAATCATATCTACTTTGGTAAATTAAATCAAAAGAGTATTAAATTTAAAACTAGTTAGATTACTTTTTTAATTCTTTTATATATTTTTTTCTTTTTTTGATATTAATTATATGTTTTTTATACTCTTTGCTAAAGTTGTGAGTGCCGTTGGAGTTTCTCATAAAATATAAATAATCAGTTTTTGCTGGTTTGAGTGTGGCTATTATAGCATCTTTAGATACATTACATACTGGCTCTTTGGGCAACCCTTTGTGTTTATATGTATTATAAAAGCTATTATCTGTTTTGATTCTTTGTGGAGTTATTTTTGTATGTGAATATTTTCCATAATTTAAGCTTCCATCCATTTGAAGTTTCATATTCTTTTTTAGTCTATTATATATAACAGATGCAATTATTGGCATCTCTTTATTGTTCGCTGCTTCTTTTTGAATAATTGATGCTATTATTAATATCTTTTTCCATTGTGCCTTATCAAAACTATTTAAATAAGCAATAGATAACTTTTTATACTCTTTTAGACTATTTTTTATTAAAAATTCTATTGTATCTTTTTCTTTAAAATATATAGGTATATTATAGGTGTTTGCTAAAAAATTCCCTTCGCTATATATGGCATTTTGTTTATAAGCATATATTAAATCTTTTATAGAGAAGTTTAACTTTTTACTAAGCATTTTAATAACAAAATATGTTGTCTCGCCAGGTATTATAGTAATTGGGGTATAGTGGTTTGCATAGCCACCAACTTGATTTAAAAATTTATATCTTGGAAGAGTTTTTTTATTTATATATATCCATCCTTTTTTTGGTGTAGTTAAAAATTTTAGATACAAAGAGTCTAAAAAATTGACACTATAGTTTTTATCTTTTAGATAATTTATAATTTCATTACTATTAGAAGAGGGGAGTTTGAGATTTTGTTTTGTATTTATAGGCATTAAAAAATAGCTTAACATATATAAAACAATAATTAAAATTATAATTAAAGGAATAAGTTTTTTTCTACTCATTTCTTAAAACCGTTAAAGCATCAGTTTTTGAAGCTCTAATTGCAGGATAGATAGATGCTAATATAACTATAATTGCAGTGCCAGTTATAATTTTTAGATAATCGCTAAGTGGCAAATCAATAGGTAGCTTTGAGGTTGCATATATATCAGCAGGAAGTGAAATTATATTATAAGTAGTTAAAACCCATATACCAACTAACCCCAATATTGTTCCAATGACTATACCTAAAAAACCAATAATCAATCCAAGATAGAAAAATATAGCTTTAATCTCTTTTGGGGTGGCTCCAAGAGTTCTCATAAGGGCTATTTCGCTTCTTCTACTCATAACAGTCATTAAAAGTGAAGAGATAATATTTAGTGATGCTACCAAAATAATTAAAAGTAAAACTAAAAATAGAGCCTTTTTTTCCATCTGCATAGCTTCAAAAAAGCCTCCATTTTGTTGCCACCACCCCTCAACTCCTATATCATTTGGCAAAATAGCTTTTATTTTATCAATTAATTTCATAGGCTCTTTTGTATAGATATGTGCACCATCATAATGGTTTGGATCTTTTTTGAGTATTTTTTGGAATGCTTGATGGGTTGTATAAATTATACCCTTATCATAAGCACTCAAACCTGAATTAAAAGTTGTTATGACTTTGAATCTTTTTTGAAGAGGCATAGTCCCAAAACCAACGGCTTGTTGATTTGAGAAAAATAGTGTAATTTTCTCTCCTACCTTTAATCCTAGAGATAATGCCAAATCATCACCAATAATAACACTAAATTTTGAATAGTTAGGATTAATATTTTTTAAAGAATCTCTTAAGATTTTATTTATAGTAGCCTCTTTTTTGAAATCTACTCCATAAAGAATAGCACCTTGAACTCCATCTGCATTTTTTGCTATAACTTGAGTTGTATAGTATGGGCTTATTTTTAGGTTTGGAAATTTTCTTTTTATGCTATCTATTGTATCTTGGGTGATGCCTTGATTGTTATATGAGATAATTGTTAGAGGATAGTTCATAGTAAAAAGTCTTTTTTTAAATTCATCATGAGTTCCATTTGTTACTCCAATACCAATCATCAAAACCATAACACCCATTGCAATGCCAAGTAGAGCTAACATTGCAGATATAAAGATAAAAGGATTATCTTTATCATATTTTAAATAGTGTCTAATAAATTTTGATATAAACTTTTTACTATAGCTTTTTGTCATTTAGCAAGTATTCCTTTTTTTGGACCGCTTTTGCCACAACAGTTTTTATACTTTTCTCCACTACCACATGGGCATGGGTCATTTCTTTTTGGCTTTTTTAGAAGAGTGGCTTCTTGGTTTGCATTATCTTGCTCTATCTCTTTATCTGCATCTATACTCTCATAATTTTCTTGAGTATTAGTTTGATTATCATCTTGAGTTTGTGGTTCTTCAAAGTTAAACTCTACTCTATGGATAAATTTAATTGATTCTATTTTTATTTTTCTAATTAGCTCTTCAAATAATCTAAAGCTCTCTTGTTTATATTCTGTAAGAGGGTCTTTTTGGTTATATCCTCTTAGTCCAATACCAGTTTTTAGAGTATCCATCTCATATAGATGGTCTCTCCATAGATTATCAAGAGTTTGTAGATAAATTAATTTTTCTATCTCTTTTCTTTGCTCTTGATCAAAAACTTTCATCTTCTCTTCATATATCTCTTCAAGTATTTTTAAAACCTCTTCTTTTATCTCTTGAGGCTCTTTATCTTCTAATATCTCTTTTGGTAGTTCAATACCACTTACTTCTGCTAACTCTTTGATAAAACAATCTAAATTGAAATCCTCTTTTGCTAAGCCATCTACTATTTCACAATCTTCAAGCAAGAAGTTTACTACCTCTTCTCTATTCTCTTTAATTTTTGCTGCTATGTCATATTCTGGGTCAATTAATTTATCTCTAAATTCATAAATAGCTTTTCTTTGGAAATTTGCAACATCATCATACTCTAATAGATGTTTTCTAGACTCATAATGTAAAGATTCTACTTTCTTTTGAGCATTTTCTACACTTCTAGTAACTAATTTTGAATCTATATATTCACCTTTTTTAACACCGATTCTATTCATAATATTTCTTATTTTATCTCCACCAAAAATACGGAGTAAATTATCATCTAAGCTTAAGAAGAATTGGCTCTCACCAGGGTCTCCTTGTCGACCTGAACGACCACGAAGTTGGTTATCTATACGGCGAGATTCATGTCTTTCTGTCCCAATAATTGCTAAACCACCAAGCTCTTTAACCTCATCACTCAATTTAATATCAACTCCACGACCAGCCATATTTGTAGCAACAGTTACAGCTCCTTTTGCACCAGCATTTTTAATAATTTCTGCTTCTTGTTCGTGATTTTTTGCATTTAGGACATTGTGAGGGATTTTTTCTTTTTTTAATCTCTCATGAATTAGTTCACTTTTTTCAATTGAGGCTGTTCCTATTAGGACTGGTTGTCCTTTTGAGTGGAGCTCTTTTACTCTTGCTACTACAGCATCTAGTTTTTCTTCTTCTGTATTAAATATTAAGTCATTTTTATCTACTCTTTTTACTGGTAGATTTGTAGGTATTGAGATAACATCTAATCCATAAATTTCTGAAAATTCTGTAGCTTCAGTTTGGGCAGTTCCTGTCATACCTGCTAATTTTTCATACATTCTAAAGTAATTTTGATATGTAACTTCTGCTAATGTTTGAGACTCTTCTTTAATCTCTACACCCTCTTTTGCCTCTAAAGCTTGATGTAAACCTTCGCTATATCTTCTTCCTTCACTAAGTCTTCCTGTAAACTCATCAACAATTATAATCTCACCATCTTTTACGACATAATCAACATCTTTTTCAAAAAGGTAATTTGCTTTTAATGCTTGGTCTAAGTGGTGGGTTAATATAGCATTTTCTAAGCTATATAAATTTCCTACACCAAATAGATCTTCTGCTTTTTGCAAACCTTGCTCAGTTAAAACAATTTGTTTATTCTTTTCATCTACTATAAAATCTCCAGTAGTCTTTTTGGGCTCTCCAGGTCTTGAAGGTAGCTCTTCTCCTTTTTCAAGTTGCAATGCTATATCATTTGCTATTTTATACCACTTTTGCTCTCTTTGAGTTGGTCCAGATATAATTAGTGGAGTTCTTGCTTCATCAATTAAGATTGAATCTACTTCATCAACAATTGCATAGTAGTGTCCTCTCTGAACCTTCTCAGTTATTGAGCTTTTCATATTATCTCTTAGATAATCAAAACCAAATTCATTATTAGTTCCATATGTTATATCAGCTTCATATTGCTTTTTTCTCTCAAAATCATCATAAATTTCACCAGTTATACACCCAGTTGTATATCCTAAAAATTTATACAATTCTCCCATTTCACTAGCATCTCTTTTGGCTAGATAGTCATTTACAGTAACTAGATGAACCCCGCGACCTAGCATAGCATTAAGCACAATTGGAAGTGTCGCAACAAGTGTTTTTCCTTCTCCTGTTTTCATCTCTGCAATATTACCTTCATGTAGCACCATACCACCAATTAATTGCACATCATAATGACGCATTCCTAAAACTCTTTTACTTGCTTCTCTTGTAATTGCAAAAGAGTCATTTAAAACATCATCTAGAGTTTTTTCCTTATTTAAAACACTTCTTTTTAGCTCATTAAATGCCTCTTTTAGCTCTTCATCGCTTAATTTTTGATATTTCTCTTCGAGTGCATTAATTGCTTTTACTCTTTTAAAATATTTTTTTACTTTTCTATCATTTGCAGTTCCAAATATTTTAGTAATCATTATACTTTTACCTTTAGGTTCTTATTTCTATCATAAGATAAATTTAGCTAATTTTATCTAAAATATAATTAAGTAATGGTTTATTGAAAGTTTAAGTTAAAGTAATAAAATATCAATTTAGCCTATTTTGCATTTTATTCACAAAATTAGTGTAAAATTGTATAAATTTTTTAAAGGTGCTTATATGAAAAAACTTCTTTTTAAATTAACTATTATGGTTTTATCGATGAATTTTCTCTTTTCAAATGGAATTTCCTTGCCAAGAGCCTTTAAGGCAAACTTTACTCAAATAGTTAAAAATCCAAAAGGAAAAGTTATTAAATATAGAGGAAATATTGTATTTAATGCTCCTAGCGAAACAAAATGGATATATAGATATCCTACCAAAAAAGAGGTTTGTAGTAGTGGAAATAATTTAGTAGTAATTGACCATGATTTGGAACAAGTTAGCTATTATAAAATAGATAGAGGTTTAAATTTGAGTAGAGTCTTAAATAGTGCAAAACTTCATCATGGAAGGACTTATGTAGCAAAATATAGAGGTAAATATTATACTATAGTATTAAATAGAGGTGGAAAAATAGAGCAAATAGCATATAAAGATAATTTAGATAATCAAGTTAATATTATCTTTACAAATATTAAATATTATGATAGACTTCTAAATCCAAATAAATTTGTCTGTGCAAGGCCTAAGGGTTATGACTCAGTATATTAAGGATTAATTATGATAGAGATCTGGCACAATAGTAGATGCTCAAAATCAAGAGCAGCATTTAACTATTTAAAAGAAAATAATATCGAATTTAAAACAAGAGAGTATCTAAAGGAGCCGCCTACTAAAGAGGAGCTTTTAGAGGTGTTAAATCTTATAGGAGCTAAACCAAGTGATATAGTAAGAAAAAAAGAGGCTATTTATAAAGAATTAAATTTAAAAGATGCATCTGAAGATGAGATTCTTGAAGCTATGGTAAAAAATCCCAAACTAATTGAGAGACCTATAGTTATAAATGGCAATAAAGCTGTTGTGGCTAGACCTCTTGAAGAGATAAAAAAGGTTTTATAATGTTAAGTAATATTGTAAATTTAGGACCCTTTAGTGGTTTTGCATCTTTAATAAAAGAGTTTAGAGAGTTTGGTGATGTAGTTAGCTTTGATAAAGATAGCTCAATATTTGATTCATACGAGACTCTTAAATGGTTTTATATTTTATTAGATGGAAAAATTAAAGTTTTTGATATCAATTTTGAAACAAATAGAGAGCAAACATTATATCTATTTGTAAAAGGGGATATGTATGATGTTGTTACCTTGTTAGATGGAAAAGAGCATAATCTTGCTGTAGAGGTTTTAGAGCCTGGTAAAGCAATAAGATTTCCTATTCAAAAGGTTAGAGAGTGGATGAGAGAGTCTGTCGAGTTTGAGCAATTAATATATAGATATGTGGCAAATCAAATGAGAAATGTAGAATCTTTGGCTACTGATTTATCTTTGTATGATACAAAAGAGAGGCTTTTAAAATTGCTTCTTAAAAATATTGAAACAATAGAAAAAAGAGGTGTATCACTCTTAGATAAACTCTCACATGCTGAAATTGCAAATCTTATAGGCACAGTTAGACATATAATTGATAGACATTTAAAATCTCTTAAAAAAGAAGGGATAATTGATATTAAAAATAGAAAAATTGAGTTAAAAAATGCTCAAAAAGCTTTAGATTTATTAACA
>CAYPVY010000066.1:0-6733 GCA_964414305.1 uncultured Nitratifractor sp. | reverse complement strand
TAGAAATAATTATATTTTATAAAATTTATTTAAAATATATCAATATCTTTAGATACATAATAATCTAACAATTGATAATATTTCATTAAAAGATAGTGTCTATTTACCCAATTATCTATCCAGTTTTTTATCTTTATATTTTTTGAAGAGAAAATAGCAAAACTTCCACTAGCAAAATGGATATCCATATCATGAGTTTTTGGAGAATATCCAAAAAACAACCTACCCAAATATCCAACTCTATACCATCCATTTCTCCCATTTAAATATATCGAAAAGTGAGGATTATTAATATCGCCTATGCAAACATTTTTGGATAAACCATCAATATATCCATCAATAATATTTTCAGGAATAACTACATTATAAAAATCACCAAACATCAATGAAGTTTCAAAAAGCCAATTAATTCTCCTTCCATGAGATACATCCCAACTTGTTATTGCACTTTTTGGTGGTAATTTAACTTTACCTAACTTATCAAACATCTCTTTTTTGCTTGTTTCATCCCCATATCCTGAATATGAATATGAATTATTTGCAGATTCTACTCTTTTATAAGTAGCAAAACTATATGTTCCAAAGTTGCTATTATAATCAAAGTTATTAACTATATTTTTATATAAACCCTTAATTAATTTATCTTTATATGGCAAATCAAAATCTACACCAATACTTCTGCAATAATCATCAAATTGTAATAGTGATTGATATAAAAAGATATCCGTATCACTTATCTCTCTTGGTGCATCCCATAAAAGATAAGCATTTTCAAAATCAAACTTAAATTCTACTGTATCATTAGAGTAGGATTTTAGCTTTATATAATCATTAAATATATCTGTGTTACCAGATTGACTTTTCCATAATCTTTTAAAACCTTCGTTAATTGGGAAGTTGTATTTAACTTTTTTGCTAGGATATAAAAAACCATCTACATCCAAAGATGAAATATCTACACTATCTTTTGTTTGTATTTGAATTTCATAAGCATATAAAAACTCATTATCCTTTTCAAATTTAGATAAATCTTTTTGCAAATTTCTATCAAATTGATACCAATTATCAAGCCTTACTCTATCTCCAAGAGCAATATGAATATAGTGTTTATTATATCTTCCTCTACTTTTATTTTCTAAATTGTAATATAAATATCTCCATCCTTTTTTTGTCATTATTTTTACAAATAATCTATCATTTTTGTTATGAAATCTAACTTTTATTTTTAGCTTTTTATCTATATTAAATCTTTTATCTAAAACCTTGCTCCACTTTTTAAAGTGATCTTGAATTATCTTTAAATTATTATAGATGTGATTATTAAATATTTTTGGTTCTTTGAAACTTTGTGTAGATACTCCATTTCTTTCACAAGCACTTAAAACTCTTGTTAAAAGTGAAAAATATTGAAGAGTTGCTAAGTATGGGTCGTGATTTTTATAATTTTTTAGTGTAGTATAATCAAGCCATAACTCATCATCACCAATATATTTAGGCTCAAAAGGTATAGACACAAGTTTTAATAATCTTTTTAGCATCTCTTTTTTATGAAATCTATCAGCATAAATAACTGAACTTTGAAGATATGTTTGCATATCATAAAGTGCATACATATCGCCTTTTTGTAATCTATTTTTTAAATCTATTGTTAATTCATCTATATATCTATTAAATAGATAATCTATCTTATTATCTACAATATGTATATATACTTTACCACTTTTTTTAACACCATGTAAATCAACTACACTATACTCAATCTCATCATCACCCAAATAGTTTTTAAAAGGGGTATAAATAATTTTATTATTTTCTATCTTTGTATTGCCATGCATCGCATACTTGATAATAGAGTTTACTTTTAAATTATTACCAGGTTCAACAATATCATTACTTACTACATCAATATCAATTGTAGTATTTGGACTGATAGTAACATCATCATCGGTAACTATAAATGAAGCTGTATTTATTTTTTTGTAATTTAGCACTTCAACAACTCTATTAGTCCTAGATAGATTCTTAGCCTCATCTATTGCAATATATTCTAGTTTATACTCTCCAACTCTACTTGTATCAACATATCCACTTTTTTTAATAATAATTTTATGAGTAGGGCTTATATTATCTTTCACATCTATATATGGGTCATTAAATTTACTATTTTTTTGAATATAGATATGCTTAGGACCAATTAATTTTATAGTTGGGGGTTTAGTATCTTTTATAAAAGTTATTTTGGTTGGTTCACTAATAAAGTTTTTATTATCCTCTAAGCTTATATTTAATTCATTTTTTCCATCTTTTACATCAGAGATTTTATAGTTTATAATGCTCTTTCCATTAATATTGAGCTTGGATATAAAATGATTATTAATTAAAATATTACAATTTGGTTTGCCATAAATTAATAACTTTATATTATCTTTTACAATAGATGGACCAATAATACTTACTAAAGGAGATTTTATATTATCATTGTTTGCAACTTTTCTATCTATTTTTTTTACTGAAATATATTTACAACCATTTAATATCAAAATCAAAGATAAAATAATTATTTTTATAAAAAAGTTATCTTTCATACCAAACCTATAATTTTTTATCAGATATTATAGGATTATTTATGTTTTTAAATAGATTTTATAGCATTTTGAAATATTTATCTATTAAACTCTTTTAGTTGCAACTCTTCTAATAATACAGTAGCATAACTTCCAGGAGGTAAAGTAAAAAATAATCTTGCGATATTTTTATCTTTTTCATATACTATCTTGGTATCTCTAGCCCAAATCCAAGCATCTCTTCTAGCACCTCTTAATGAATTAAATGAGTAATCAATATAAGCTCTTTCAATATCTCCTGCTAAGAAATTAGATAATCTTACTCTTGAACCAAACAAAACGCCTGTTATATGATATTTGTGTGATAAAAAATCATTTGTATATTTATTAATATTATTAACAATTTTAAAATCTTTTTTACCTCTATAAAAGTAATATCCCAAATCTCCTGGAAGAAGTTTAAATAAAGAATTACTATTTTTTATTTTATTTAATAGAGTAGGGGAGAGTGATTGTAATAGATTATCTTTGATTTCATTTTGAATATTATATGATAGCTCCAATCTCCTATTTAACCACTCATTAAAAAATTTTGATTGATATGCAGCTAAAAGTATTTTACTATTTTGATTTTTGCTTCCTTTTCCTATGGTAGCAATTTTTTGACCCTTTTTAACACTATCATTTAATACTCCAAATCTTTGATATCCAAAAAAATTTGCAAAACCATTTGAGACTATATTTTCAAAAGCTTTTTTTAAAGAATTAAAATCCTCAATATCCTCAAGCACTATCTCAAAACTATTAGATGTAAGAGAACCTATTTTTAGTCTATCTTTACAATATCCAATCTCTTCTAATTTTACTCTTTTACTATTTTGAAATTTTTTTATATTTACATATTTTGGAATAGTGATATATTGTGTTGTTAAAGCATGTTTATCTTTTAAACCCGCATATCCTATATCATTAGCTTTTATTTTAAATACTTGGGATAAATAATCTATCAACTCCATAGTAGAAATTGACTCTTTAGTTACTTTTATTAATCTATAATCTCCTCTTTTAGATAATTTTATATTACTATTTTCAATAACCTTAAATGTATCTACTCTTTGCTCAAATTTAAACTTTGCAGCTATATTATTACTTAAAAATACTCTTTTCAATTTTTATCTTTCTTGGTGGTTTTTAATTTTTTATAGCCTCTTTTTATTTTGTTATAGCACTTATCACAAATATTAAATCTATATGTTAAATCAAGCTCTTTTCCACATCTATTACACTCTTTTTTAAAGTTTCCATCTTGCAAGGTTCTTTCTATATATCCATTTAACTCATCTCTAACTTTTTTTGCAATATCAGTATCTGGAAATTTATCTCCAAATTTAAAACTAAGCCAAAGATATAATGATACCTCTTTTACTATATCTTCAGCAGTAAGCAAAGCACTATAACTTACTGCTTTTTTTGATGTGATATTTGGAACTATAAAAGGAACTTCTTTATTTTCTTCTAAAAGTTTTAAATATCTATGAAAAGCTTTTTCAAGATATGGTGAATTTATAGATACTGGAGCACAAGCTAAATGATATTTAGATACCAAATCTAAATCATACTCATCTACAATCTTAGCAACTTCAATCATAGAGTCGATATTTGCAGCTACAAATGGTCCTTCAAACTCCATATTAGAAGCAAAAAACTCTAAAATTGTAAGTAAATTAGTAGTTTGTAAAATCTCTCCAATAAGTAATACATGCTCTAAAGAAGCCATAACAGATATTGGCAACTCAATTGGCTTTAATTTGCCATTAAATTTCTCTTTTATAGTATTTAGGGTAGGGTGGTCTAATGCTCCAACATACCCATATTCATGTAATCCATATCTCCCTGCACGACCTGCAATTTGTAATACTTCAGATGTAGTAAGCTCCCTTCTTTGTAAACCATCAAATTTATTATCTTTTGCAAAAAGTATAGTTTTAATTGGCAAATTAAGCCCCATAGCAATCGCATCAGTGGCAATTAATACTTCACTCTCTCCCTCTCTAAATCTTCTAGCCTCTTCTCGTCTAACTTCAGGAGATAAGTTACCATACACAACAGATGTCTTAAAGTAGGGTGATATTTTATTTTTAAGAGCCAATACCTCCTTTCTAGAAAAAGTAACTATTGCTGTTGAAGCTTCTATATTTTTAATCGAGACTGGCGAATCTAAAAGTTTTAAAGGATTTTTTCGTTCAAATTCTACTATTTTTAAAGGTTCATTTAGATAGTTGGCTATCTCTTTTACTACATTTAAAGCATCGCTTGAGCCTGTTAAAATAACTTTTTTTGCAGGAGCACCTATTAATGCATTTGCCCAAGCCCAACCCCTATCTCTATCTCCAATCATTTGAATCTCATCTATTACACATACATCTACTTCAATATCACTATTTAGCATCTCTATTGTTGAGCTTATATGTGTAGAATCCTCATCTATAATCTCTTCTTCTCCAGTAATTAAAGATACATTAATGCCATCTTTTTTTAGATTTTCATATCCTTCTAGTGCCAAAAGTCTCAAAGGTGCCAAATACAAACCACTTTGAGCCTCTTTAAGCTCACTCATAGCCGCATATGTCTTTCCACTATTAGTTGGTCCAACATTAAATATTATTTCTCTATTTAAACTTCTAGCTACTGGAAATAAGCTCTTAAAATCACGAATAGTTTTAGCAAGTAATAATTCTCTTTTTTTCTTCTCTTTTAAATCTTTGTATTTTTCATTTATATGATAAATTGCTTTTCTTGATATCTTATCACTAAGTTCTATACTTCTATTTGCCTTTATAAATGGTTTAATAAAGTTTAATATCTCATCTTTTAGTTCATCATCATTTAACTCGATAGGATATAAACTATCTTTTAGTCTATTTAAAAGATCTTCTATATATAGTTCAAAATGAACTATATATCTATCTCTAAGAGACTTTATATCACTTATAATTTCATTTATATTATTTGTCCATATTGAACCATATAAAACTTTATTTTGATATTTAATAAAAACATCAAACTCAAATATATTATCCCAAAAATTATGTTCAAAACTTTTAGATAATAAAAACTCTCCATTATTATATGATATCTCTAAATCATCACATACACTTCTTAATATTTTTTTTACTATCTTTAGAGGAATTGGCATATGATATAAATCGCTAATTGGCTCCTTTATAGAACTAAATGTCTTATAAAGTATTTTAGGAGTTAAATAATCTATCTCTTTGATATTCTCTAAGAATTTTTCAATCTCTTTATTTTTAATATCTCTAGCTTTTTGTTTAAAAATATTTAAATATTGAATAATAAAATCATCATCTTTTTTAATTAAATCTGAAGTAGGTATATCTAACTCTATAGAATATACAATATTAATTGTAATATTGCCTTGCTCAAACTCTAAAATATAGGGCTCTATAAACTCAATACTATTAGCTCCAACAAATTCTACACCACTTAATTTTGCAAATCTATCTAAAATCTTCTTTTTTCTTATATAAAATAGCTTTTTCTTAACCTTTTGTGGTGTTATTTTGGATAATTTTTTATCTATAAAATCATTTAAAATAGTATCAATCTCTTCAGCTGTAGCATCTTCGCCATCTAGCATATCAACTATACTTTCTATTTTATCAAGTTTAGCTCTTTTTTTACTCTTAGACTTATCATCCAAAAAATCTACAATAGCTTTTCTAATACTATAATTTCCCTCACTCCAAACTCTTCTAATATATTTAATAATATCATTTCTATCTAGAGAGCCAATGTCATCTCCTAATATCATCAACAGCCCATATAATGTATCATCATCAAGTGTAGCAACACCATCTTCAAAAGGTTTATTATCAAAAATTGATTTAATTTTGTTATTTAATTTTATAAAATGTTTTCTTTTTTTCTTTGCCATAATTGCCTATTTCAATATTAATTATTTTATAATTATAGTTTATTATAACATCTTTTAAGTATTTTTCATAAAAAATCAATAGAATAGGGGAGTATAAATATCATTAGGCTATAAATTAAAAAATAACTTCATTAAGGTTCTAAATAATAATCAAACCAATTTAGCACAAAGTAATCATAATTCTTTAAATATCAAGTTAAGATAAAAAAGT
>CAYPVY010000065.1:3380-6812 GCA_964414305.1 uncultured Nitratifractor sp. | reverse complement strand
AGACCTATGCATCTATTTGGTGGTGTTGGCTTTGGAATGTTTTTTGTAGGAATGATTATAAATATTTATCTATTTATCTTAAAAATATTTGGAGAATCTATTGGAAATCGTCCTTTATTAATTCTTGGAGTTATGCTAACACTTGGTGGAATTATGCTAATCTCTACAGGATTTTTAGCTGAACTTCTAATGAGAACATATTATGAGTCTCAAAACAAAAAACCATATATAATAAAAGAAAAATTCATAGGTTCTAGTGAAAACAGTAATTAAATTAGCTATAAGTATAACTCTTGTAGCTTTCGTATTAAATGCTATCGATATTAATAAACTAAAAGAGATTTTATTTAGGGTAAATATATTTTGGCTATTTCTTGCATTTATTTTTTATAATTTATCTAAAATTGTTAGTGCCATTAGGCTTAATTTTTACTTTAGAGAAATTGGTGTAAATTTAGCTTATAAAGCCAATTTAATTTTATACTATGTTGGTATGTTTTATAATCTTTTTTTACCTGGAGGAATTGGAGGAGATGGTTATAAAGCCTATCTTATAAATAAACATCAAAAGATTAAATTATCTCTTATTATTCAAGCTCTATTTTTTGATAGGGTAAGTGGTCTTATTGCTTTGATATTCCTTGGTGCCCTACTCTTTCCATTTAGTTCATTTAATATAAAGATACTTTTTTATATATCAATTATTTTAGTTTTTATAAGCTATCCTCTTTTTTTTATACTATCTAAAAAACTAGATAAATTTATGCTATATTTTAAAAGCACTACAGCTTTGGGCTTACTTGTGCAAATTTTGCAACTAATAAGTGCTCTTTTTATTATTTATTCACTCGACTCAAATATTCCTATAGTTGATTTTTTGGTGCTTTTTTTAATATCATCAGTAGTGAGTGTATTGCCTATAAGTGTTGGGGGCGTTGGCGTTAGAGAGTTTACATTTCTTTATGGTTTAAAGCTAATTGGATATCCTCCTGATGCTGGAGTTGCCTTTAGTTTTTTATTCTTTTTGATTACAATGCTTAGTTCTCTATTAGGAATTTTCTTTTTGCATAATCCATACCAAGAGTAATAAAAGAGCTTATTTTTTAAAAGCTCCTCCTAGCATCCCCTTAATTGCTTGTTGTAAATCTGCTGGATATATTACAAATTTAGAGTTTTGGCTCTGAGAAATTTTTTCTAAAGAGTTAATATATCTATCTCCAAGTAAAAACATAGCAGGTAATTCTTTATCTTGAATATTTTGTGAAATCACTTTAATTGCTTCTGCAGATGCATTAGCAAGTGTAATTTGAGCTTTTGCTTCTCTTTGAGCAGCTGCTAATTTTCCATCTGCTTCTAAAATTGCTGCATTCTTTTTACCCTCAGCTGCAGTTTCAATTGCTCTTCTTTCTCTCTCAGCTGCTGCTTGACGCTCCATAGACTCTTGCATAGATGGACTTGGATTTATATCTTGAATCTCTACTGATTTTACCGTTACACCCCAATCAGTAATATCATCAATTATATTTTCTTTAACTTTACTTTTAATATGTTCTCTGCTTGATAGTGCTTCATCAAGAGTCATTTCACCTAGTATTGACCTTAGTGTTGTCATAACCAATTGAACTATTGCTACTCTAAAATCTTCTACTCCATATAAAGCACTCTCAGGGTTAGTAACACGCACAAATGCAACTGCATTAGTTATAATTACAGCATTATCTTTAGTAATTACCTCTTGTTGAGGCACATCTAATATTAAATCTCTAGTTGATACCCTAGCCCTTACACTATCTACAAATGGAATAATAATATTTAAACCTGGATATAATATTTTATGAAATTTACCAAGTCTTTCAATTACCCACTCTTCTCCTTGTGGAACTATTTTTACACCTTTATATAAAACAAATATAACTAAAGCTATTAATGCTATACCTATTTGACTTAATATCATAATTTACTCCTTTTCATCTATTGATTCTACTTCTAGCATTTGACCCCTAAAGGCAACAATTTTAACTTTTCTTCCAACTGGTATTTTATTATTTGAAGTGGCATTCCAAATTTTAGAACCATGAATTGGCATATAAAACTCTACCTTTCCATTTAATGAGTTATCAATTGGCTCAATAACTACTCCAATAGCTCCAATCTCTTGTGAAGATTGCCCTACACTACTAACTTTAACACCACCTTTAGTAATTTTTTTTGCAATATAAACTAAAATAATTGATAATATTGACCAAATTATAACTTGCCATATAAATTTAATATTTATAAAATATGTTATAGCTCCAAGTATTAGTGAAGAGATTGATATAGCACCTATAAATATAGTTCCAAAAGATAATTCAACAATCATCAATACTATACTCAAAAGAATCCAATACCACCATAAAATCTCTATCATAAAATATCCTTTTAAGCTATATAGTGCCATTATACCATATTAAATTGATATTTGAATATTTTATGTTATTTTGAAATTTAATTAAACAAAGAGAGTTTAATATTTTAATTTTTCTCTTTAATTTCCCATTTTTTTGTTGTAGGATTAAAAGTAGCTATAAATATATATCTTTGCTTTTTATTTGTCTCTGCTATCAAAGAGTAACTAAATTTTATAGCTTCAATTTGCAAACTATTCTTAGCAATGATTTTAACTTTTCTAATATGAAGTTTTGGATTTGGAAGAGTAAATAGTAAATGTGGCTTTGGGTTTAATTTGCCATTTTTAAATTCAAAGGCATATAAAGAGTTATCTATTGCACTTCCTGCTAGTAGATATTTTTTATTTTTTGTTTTTAGAATATTTATAGTTAATGCATCAAAATTTTTAACAACAATTGTATAATTTTTATCTTTTGGGTTTATATGATAAATCCTACCTTTTATACCTTTATACCCACTCTTATCAATTGCACTAGCATATAGAGTATCATCATCACAATCATAAACTATAGAGATAAAACCATAAGGGTTAGTAGCACTTGGAGAAATTGAATCAATAACTAACCATCTAGTTAGTTTTCCTGTTGTAGAGTCCATTTTATAGATAGCTTTTTGAAGATTAAAAGTAGATGGTTTTATACTAATAAATGGATTTGGAGTAAGGTATAAATTACCAAATTTATCTATAGTATAAGTTCCAAGAGCATCAAACCTCTCCCAACTTTTTTTATGCAATACATTTTGATAATTTCTAGTATAAAAGGCTATACCTCTATACTCTTGTTGACTTAAATCAATTATTGGTGTTCTTAAGCCAGACTCAAGTAAAAATTTAGGCAAAGATGCACAACTTCTATTTTTATTAAACTCCTCAAAGCTAAATGTAGTCTTCTTTTTTGGCTCTATAGTATCTTTAAACAATAAAAAATATGAAGCTATTGCTAGTAAAAATAAAACAACTATTATTGGAGCATATTTTTT
>CAYPVY010000065.1:0-3280 GCA_964414305.1 uncultured Nitratifractor sp. | reverse complement strand
TTGCTAGTAAAAATAAAACAACTATTATTGGAGCATATTTTTTCATTTATCAACCTTGCTTATTGGCACAAATTTTGGTCCAGCGATACATGGATATAGTTTAACTATTGGGTTGCCATTTTCATCTATGCCACTATCAGCCCAACAATACTCATGCCCTACTCTATCATCATTTTGCATTTTTGGAACATACCAAATTACAATATTTTGAGCTTCAATTACCTCATCATTTAAATATTGCTCTACTCCATCTTTATCAAGTTTGCAACACGAACCTAGAGTTAGCAAATCTTCATCACCCTCATTTTTATGAAATCTAGTTACAAATACTCTCTCATGATCTCCTCTGCTATTATCTCCAAATTGCCCACGATTTGGCTCTATATAAAAGCCCTCTTTAGAATTTGTAGCACTATATATTTTATATAAATAGCTATCTTTATATAATGGCTCAGTGCTAGTGCTTTGATATTTGCCCTCTATTTGCCAATCCTTCCAAACTCCATTATCATAGTTTGCAAACTGCTCTTTGTTACCATCTAAATCGATATCAAGTCTCATTACAGGACGATATATAGCTTTGTTTGAACACCCTCTTCCTAGATTAATAGCTACTACCCTAAATGAACCATCCTTATAAAACTCAAATTTATTTTGATATCTATAGTTACAAGCCATTGGCCATTTTGGATTTCTAAAATCTTGTAATATATAAAAACCTATCTCTTTTCCACCCTCTATGATAGGTTTAATTTGAGGTCCATTAAATGCTAAAACAACTGAAGTAGAAAACATAGGACATCCCATTGCATCATTATACCCAAAGGTATATTCATTATTTTCACCCTTTACAAACTCTACTCTTCTACCATCTATCATAGTGCTATTTGTATCTCCTAGCTTATCAGCTCCAAGACCTTTATATGCTACATGCCAATCAACTATTTTTAAAGATTTAGCTACTATATTGCCATTATATTTTAAATCTCTTATCTCTAATCCATCTGAACCTGTTAAATGATAGGTTAACTCCCATCCATCTCTACTTAAGTTATTATCTTTTTGACAAAAATTCTCCATAATATATTTATTTTGCAAACTTCTCTCATCAATACAAGCTGGAGTATAAGTTTTCCCAAGCCCTGCCCATTTAGCAGCAGCCAACCTTAAATCAGTTAAATCTACAATCGCCCATAATGCTCTTGCTTTTTGATGGTCAGCAAAGGTTGGAGCTACACATAAATGGTGTTTATCTTCGCATGGAGATTCTTTAAGGTTGGTTCTAACATTTGCCATAGATAATTCATTTGGAGATGGAGTATGACCTAACTCTTTTATAATTTGAGGAGATTTGAGAGCAATAGCTTTTGCAATTCTTGTTAGACGATTACTTATATCTGGTTGCATATTAGCATATCTACTAACTTGCAAAACTCTTTTTGTATCCACATTTACAATTGCTCTTGTTGTTGCATTTGTAGCAAAATTATATTTCTCAACAACATAACAGTCATGACCTGCACACTCTTTTTTAGATTTTTTTGTTAGCATAGATTCTATAGCTGGAACAACCCTCATAATATCATTATGTAGTAACTTTCCATCTGGAGTTTTTGTATCACTTAAAAATTGTTTATTTTTTAAAGCAACATCTTGAGCAATCTTACCCTTACTATCAAGCTCACTATCATCCAAAGGTAAAACAGATTTGCCTTTTTTATATGTAGCAGAGAGAACCTTCATATACTCTTTTACTTCATCAATATCTGCTGGTTCATCTGATAACTCAGGCAAAATAATCTTTTTATCATCTCTATCTTCAAGAGAAACTTTTATCTCATTTACCTTTTTTAAACTCTTTTTATAGAGATATCCTCCCCCTATAGCACCAAGCCCTATAATTAAAAGAGCTATTGAAATCTTAATCTCTTTTGTCATCCTTTAACACCTCATCTAAAGTAACTCTTCTAATTATATAACCTTTGTGCTTTAAAATATCTATTATACTTCTTTTTCCCACAAAATGCATTGCACCAAAAGCAAAAATGTGTATTTTGTTATCTTTTATATAACTTTCTATTCTTTTTGCCATTCTTTTATTTCTAAAAAATAGTAATTTATTATTTAGTTTATTTAATAATTTTTTATCAACTTTTAAAGAGTCATTACTCTTTTTAAATATCTCTTCTAAACCTTCTTGATTGCCTTGATAGTAATAATCTAGTAATTTTTTTGTTATATTTGGATATTTTATATAAG
The DNA here is from genome assembly GCA_964414305.1 of uncultured Nitratifractor sp. Lineage (GTDB taxonomy): Bacteria > Campylobacterota > Campylobacteria > Campylobacterales > Sulfurovaceae > JAADEQ01. The sequence goes on along the minus strand of CAYPVY010000065.1, from coordinate 1,021 downwards.
AATCGATTGAAGCATCAAGCATTACTATTTGCTCTTTTAAGCTTAAGTCATCAAATATATTCATCTGCTCTTTTATGCTCTCAATACTGCCTCCATACTTATTTTTACTTACGGCATAATCATAGATATCTTTATCTATTGGTTTATAGCCTTTATACTTTAATTCATATTCTAAGCTTCCAAGCATCATAGAAAGAGACCATATCTTAAATTTATCAAAACCTCTTATATCTATAAATGGATTTATGCTAAAAAGATAATTTTGTAATTTTTGATATGTTGTTTTAGGGAGTATATCTTTTAATGTTTTGTTATCATCTCTTAAAAAATATTTTAAAGCCTCCATTTGTGAACTTGCACCTAGTGGAATTTCTGTATGGAGGAAATTGGCTTTATCTATAATTTTTTTAATTTTTGGCGCAACTATATAGCTACTTTTAGGATATGGAAGATGCATAGTTCCAACCAAATAGAACTTTTTATTATCTTTTTTTGCTTCCCACAAAAATAGCTTAACTTTATTGGAGCTATTTAAATCTTTGTTTAAATCTACTTTTGCAAAAATAGCAATTGTTAAATAAAAAAATAAAAAAATTATTCTCATTCTATATCCTAATTATTTTAAAAGCTCTGGTCTATACTCAAAATGCATAGTATCATAGTGATACCACTTACCTCCCCAAATAAAGCCATGTCTCTCAAAAATTTGAACTATTTTTGCTGGTATTTTGTTTTTATATACTTTGCCTTTACTCCATCTCCAATATGCAGAATATCTAACATTTATATCAATTGCCGCACCAAAAGAGTGAACACTAAGCCTTTTGGTTCCTGCAATATATCTCCATTTAAAGCTCCCTCCAATTGGTGATAAAAATTTTTTTAACTCTGGATATCTTTTTAATTCATTTGCCACAGCTTGAAGAGCTTTTGCAACTCCTTCTTTTTTTGTAATAGTAATCAAACTCCCATCTACCCATCTAATAGTTGTCAAATTTCTTCTAACTTCATTTGCACTATT
>CAYPVY010000064.1:0-7069 GCA_964414305.1 uncultured Nitratifractor sp. | reverse complement strand
TCAATAGCTTCAAATATTTCAGGGTCAAATTTTTCAATTTCGTAGCTCATACAATTCCTTAGTATAAATATTAATAGTGTATTTATATCTTATTTTTTATAAAAGGGTGTTTATAAGAAATATTCTATTTAAATAGAATCTTAATTTTACCCTCTTTAACACTAAAGCTTTTCATTGGTTTTAGAGCTTTTTTAGATTTATGCAATACCAAATCTGAAAGTTTCAAAATTAAAGTATCATTTATAAATTTCTTTTGTTGTGGTGATACATACTCTAAAAGTTCTTCTTTTAAGAAATTTATCTCTATTATAGATATATTATCAAATTTAAACTCTTTTGTTTTTGGAATATATTTTAAAGAGCTTTTAAATCTAGCAATTGCAGGTAAACCTTCAGGAATTTCAAAACTTGTAAATATAAATTCAACTTCAATAATTAATGATTTACTATCTTTACTTGCAAATGTTGTTACAGATACTATTTTTATACCATTTGAGCCAACTTTTTGAGTTAATGGCATTTGCTTATCTAAATTTTCATTAATCTTTTTTAATGATAAATATCCCTCTTTAATCTCAATAGAGCTTCTAGATTTAAATGGATTATTCAAACTCACACAGCTAGTTAAAAATATCGATAAGATAATAAATGGAATAAAAAATAGAGTTCTCATAACTATAATCCTTTAGTTATTTTTTAATATTATAACATATAAAATATATTTTTATCTTATTTTTAATTTTTTATCTTCTAATAGATATAGTTTTTGAGCTCTATTTGCTATATAATCATCATGAGTTACCAAAAATAGTGCAGCACTATTTTTATGAATATATCTATCCAAAGCATCCATAACAAGCTTTGCACTAGCTTTATCTAAATTTCCAGTTGGCTCATCTGCAAATATTATTTTTGGTTTTTTACTAAGAACTCTAGCAATTGATACTCTTTGTTGTTGTCCACCAGATAGTTCTCCAACCTTTTTATTTATAACATTATCAATTTGTAGCATCTCAAAAATCGATTTATCTATAGTAGTATTTGATAATAGAGTAGCTGATTCAATATTTTCTCGTGCACTCATACCTTTAAAAAGATAATGAGATTGAAAAATAATTCCAATATTCTCTCTTCTTATTAACTCTATTTCATCATTTTTTAGTGAATAGATATCTTTATCAAAAAGTTTTACTACTCCACTATCTGGTTTCAAAAGTGTAGATAATATATGTAAAAGTGTAGATTTGCCAGAACCACTTCTACCCATAATAGCTATACTCTGCTTTGAATATAAAGATAATGATATCTTATTAAAGAGTTCATAATCAAAACTTTTTGATATCTCTATAGCCTCAATTAAAGGTTTATTGCCTATTAATATTTCCATACCAATCCTAACTAAGAGAGATATATACTAAATATGAATATAGCATAGGTCCAAGCATCCAAACCCAAAAAGGAATCCTCATATTTAACATATTTGATGACTCTTTTATATAATTAATATCTCTTGAGATAAATATTTTATTAAAAAAGTGCATTTTAGTAAAAATATCAATAGATTTTAGAATCACTGCTAATACTATTGGAAAATTAAATACCCCAAAATTAATAGATATAAATAATAGCCAAATATAACCTATATGAGATATAAAAAATAAAAAAGGGCTTACCTTATAATAATTAAATAACTTACTTATAGAGCCCATTAAAGTAGAGCTATATTGCAAATATATCTCACTTGCTTCAATTATAAAAGTTGCTAATACTATATCTAAAATATACATCAAAACTCTTCTAAAACCTTTTTAAATACTCTATAGAGCTTTTCAACTTCTTCTCTTGAAGTTCTCTCATTTGCTTTATGTATTGTATCATTTATTACCCCAAACTCTACTGTTTCTACACCAAACTCTCCAAAAAATCTTGCATCACTAGTTCCACCAGCAGTTGATAACTTTGTATCAATATTACAAATATCTTTAATAGATTTTCTTAAAATTTTAACTACTTTACTATCAGGATTAGTCATAAAAGGCTTAGCCGAAGGAGTTAAAGTAAATTCATACTCTAAGCCATCAAAATTTCTTTTAACAAAATTTTCTATATCTTTTGGGCTTGTAGCTGTAGAGTTTCTAACATTAAACATAATCTTAACCATAGATGGAGTAACATTAGTTACCTCCATACCACCTCTAATATCTGTTATAACAAATTGACTAGGCTCAAAAAACTCATCTCCATTATCCAAATTAACTCCAGCTATTTTTGGCAAGATAGGTGCTAAAAGATTTACAGGATTAATAGCTTTAGCAGGATATGCAGCATGTCCTTGTTTACCAATAACTTTTATTACACCATTATTTGAGCCTCTTCTACCAATTTTTATAGCATCTCCAAACACCTCTTCACAAGTTGGCTCAGCTACAATTGCAAAATTTGGCATTAATTTAAGCTTATCTAACTCTTCTAAGACTATTTTTGTTCCATATTTTGCATCGCCTTCCTCATCAGAAGTTAGAAGTATAGATAATCTACCATTAAAATCCTTGCACTCTTTTATAGCTTGAACAAAAGCGGCAACTCCGCTTTTCATATCTTGAGCACCTCTAGCATAGATTTTATCATCTTCTATCTTTGGTATAAATGGATCCGAATCCCATCCATCTCCTGGAGGCACCACATCTACATGTCCAGCAAAACAAAGATGCTCTCCCTCACCAAACTTTTTTGTTAAAAAAAGATTTTTTACTCCGCCTCTATCTACTCTTATAGCTTCAAAATCGCTCAAATACTCCTCTATAAAGTCTAATAGACCACCATCATCAGGAGTAATTGATTTAGCACTTAAAAGCTTTATAAATAGATCTATTACATCATACTCTTGCAAATAAATCCTTAATTATCTGTTTTATAATTTTCTACAAACTCAGGAGTGCAAAAGATTCCACAATGGCATTTTCCTTCTTGAGGAATCTCTTTTTCTATTGCTGGTTTGCAAGGGCATATTCTATCATCAGCACTCTTAAACTTACCATCCTCCTCTACAACCATAAAGCACGGACAAAACCTCTTTCCATATAAAACTTTATTTCTAGCAAGACCTAATTGAACACTCTCTACTACTTCTTTATCAGGATGATATACCCATCCAAAATTTTTAATAACTTTATCTGTAAATTTTTTCGTTTTTTCTAACTCTTCTAAAAATTCTGGTGAATTCATATCTAATTTTTTCATATAATATTTCCTTTTTTTATATGAATTATACCATATTATGCGAAAATTTAAACATTTTTTATATATAATTTTCAAAACTTTAAAAAAAGGTGTAATAAAGTGAAAATTGATACTAAATTATTAGAAAAATTGGAACTATTGTCATATTTAAAAATTGACGAAAATAAAAAACAAGAGGTTATTTCACAACTTTCTGACATATTAGAATATATGGAAAATCTAAATGAGCTTGATACATCAAGTGTAGATAGCTACTTCTCAAATTTAGATGGAGGAACTCCTTTAAGAGAAGATATTCCATATTGTGATTGTGAAATTAATAAACAAGTTATCAAAAATGCACCAAATGCACAAGATAACTTCTTTATTGTCCCTGCAATTATAGATTAAAAGGATTAGAAATGTCAAATAATGAATTAAGAATTGCTCCATTAATAAGAGCACTTTTAGAAACAAAAGCTTCAGACCTTCATATAAATACAGGGGACCACCCATCTTTAAGAATAGATGGAGCATTAAAAAAACTAAACTACCCTAAGCTTACACCTAGTGATGCTGAAGAGTTAATATTTCCTATCTTAAATGATAGACAACTAAAAAAACTAAAAGAAAAAGGTGAAGTTGATGGGATGTTTGCTTTTAGTGATGAAGCAAGATTTCGTTTCAATGTTTATAAAACTATGGGAACTGTATCTGCTGCACTAAGAATTATTCCAACTAAAACACCAGAACTTGATGATTTAAATGCACCAGATATATTTAGAAATTTAACTAAACTACATCGTGGATTAGTTTTGGTAACTGGTCCTACTGGTTCTGGTAAATCAACAACTCTTGCTTCTATGGTTCATGAGATAAATAAAAATCACTATAAACATATAGTAACCATAGAAGACCCGGTAGAATTTTTACATACACCTCTAAAATCTACTATATCACATAGAGAGGTAGAGAGTGATACTCAAAACTTTGCAACTGGATTAAAATATGTTCTTCGTCAAGACCCAGATGTTATACTTATTGGGGAGATGAGAGATTCTGAAACAATAGCAGCTGCTTTAACTGCTGCAGAGACTGGACACTTGGTATTTGGAACTTTGCATACAAACTCAGCACCAAAAAGTGTAAACCGTATTATAGATAGTTTTGATGCTGCCAAACAAAGTCAAGTTAGAGCAATGCTTGCTAGTTCACTTCAAGCTGTTATCTCACAAGCACTTATTCCAAAAATTGGTGGCGGAAGAGTTGCTGCTTGGGAAATTATGATAAATAATGATGCAATTGCTAACCTAATTAGAGAAAACAAAGTTCACCAAATCTACTCAACAATGCAATTGGGTCAAGAAGAGACTGGAATGCAAACACAAACTAAAAATTTAGTAAATTTAGTAAATGATGGTATAATTACTCCTGAAGATGCATTGGCATTTGCATATTACCCAGATGAACTAAAAAGGCATCTTGGTTTAGCATAAAACAAGGAGTAAGAAAAAGTGGAAAATTTAGGCTTTAATCTATTTGATGCAGTAGTTGTAGGATTAATTTTATTACTATCTATTAAAGGTATAATTAGCGGTTTTACTAAAGAGTTGTTTAGCTCTTTGGGCTTGATTGGAGGATTATTTGTTGCATCTTTATATAAAAATGAAGTTGCACAATACTTAAAAGATAACTTTTTACACGATATATCTGCACCTCTTTTAAATTTGATATCTTTTTTATCAATTTTTATTTTAATATTTATAGCTTTTAAATTGATTTATAAATTAATTTCTATGATATTTAGTGATGATTATATATCTGCAACAAGTAGATTTGCTGGTATGTTAATAAAAATGATAACTCTATTTTTCATTTTAGCTATTATTACATTTGGATTATCTTCAAATCCAAATGTTTTTGATAAAGTAAAAAATTACACAGAAGGCAGCAGGCTATTTCCACTGTTAAAAAATACAGGTAAATTTATATTAAATCCAAATTCAGATTTAAATATACCAAATAGTAATTCTACAGATAAAAATACTAGTATAAATACTATTAACAAAGAGATTAACAATACAGATACTAATACTTCTAAACAAATAAATGATTTAGATGATAATAAGAGTGTAGAAGATAATAATAAAACAGAAAATAATAGCACTCTTGAAAAATAGTTTAAATTAGGTTATTTTATTGTGCTAGAGTATGAGTTACTTATAAAAGAGTTACAAAGAGTTTTAAAAGAGAATAATCTTAAATATACTAAACAAAGAGAGATTATTTTAAAGACTCTATATACCCATACTGGGCATCATACTCCAGAAGAGATATTGATGTTAATAAAAAAAGATTTTCCAAATGAAAATATAGGAATTGCAACTATCTATAGAACTCTAGCACTATTTGAAGATGAAAATTTAGTAGAATCTATCTCATTTGGTAAAGATGGTAAAAAATATGAAATAGGACATAAACATCACCATGACCACTTAATATGCTTAAATTGCGGTAAAATTATAGAATTTGTAGATGATATAATAGAAAAACAACAAAGGATTGTTTCAAAAAAATATAATTTCCATATGATTGATCACACTATGCAAATAATTGGTTATTGTGATGAATGTTATAAAAAAACAAAGGAGTGTTAAATTGATATTTGATAATCAATATATTCAAGAGAGAATAAAAAAGAGTGATAAATTAAGAGAAGAGGGAATAAACCCATATCCACAAAATATACAAAAAGGCATAAGTTCAAAAGAGTTTTTTGAAAAATTTGAAAATTTAAAAGAGTTAGATGCAGAGGTTAAAGAGGATAAAACTCAAGAAGTTACTTTAACTGGTAGAATAAAGTTTATAAGAATAATGGGTAAAGCAGCATTTGCAAAGATTGAAGATGAAGATGGATTAGTTCAAATATATTATAATAGAGATGATTTGCCAGAAGGTTACTATAATAATATTGTTAAAAAACTATTTGAAGTTGGAGATATTATACAAGCTAGTGGGCATCCTTTTGTTACAAAAACTGGTGAGTTAACTTTGCATTGTAATGATATCAAGATTGTATCAAAAGCAATTACTCCACTACCAGAGAAATTTCATGGACTTCAAGACCAAGAGATAAAATATAGACAAAGATATCTAGATATGATTGTAAATCCTGAAGTTAAAAATCTATTTAAACTTCGCTCAAAAATTGTATCAATAATTAGAAGATTTTTTGAAGAAAATGGCTTTTTAGAAGTTGAGACTCCTATGATGCACCCAATTCCTGGTGGTGCAAATGCAAGACCTTTTATTACTCATCATAATGCACTAGGAGTTGACAGATACCTAAGAATTGCACCAGAGCTATATTTAAAAAGATTAGTTGTTGGTGGTATGGAAGCAGTTTTTGAGATAAATAGAAACTTTAGAAATGAGGGGATGGATCATACTCATAACCCTGAATTTACTATGCTTGAATTTTACTGGGCATACCATACTTATGAAGATTTAATGGATTTGACTGAAAAGTTATTTGAGAGATTATTTAGTGAGTTAAATCTTCCAAAAAAATTACAATATGGAGATTTAGAGATAGATTTTTCAACTCCATTTAAAAGAATAAAATGGGAAGATGCTATTGTAGAGATTGCAGGACTCCCAAGAGAAAAATTAAGAGATAAAGAGGCAATAATAGAGTTTTTAAAATCTCATAATATTGAGGTTGATAAAAATTTATCTTTAGGAAAATTACAAGAAGAGATTTTTGATAACTTTATTGAAAAAGAGTTGATTAATCCAACTTTTTTAACTCACTATCCAGTAGATATTAGTCCACTTGCAAGAAGAAATG
>CAYPVY010000063.1:0-7210 GCA_964414305.1 uncultured Nitratifractor sp. | reverse complement strand
ATATAATTTTAGGTAATTTATATTAAGCTTTAATTTGAGATACATCAGATGAGAATTTATACCCTCTTCTTCTAACAGTATGAATAACTTGAAATCCTAAAATACTCTTTAATCTCTTTCTAATTTGATTTATAGCTACCTCAACAGTATTATCACTTACATATTCAGGTTCTTCCCAAAGAGCATTAATTATTTCATCTTTGCTAAATACTCTTTGATTTCTAAGTGCTAGATATACTAAAATATCAAAAGTTTTTCCATTTAGAGTAACAATTTTATCATCATATTTTATCTTTTTGGCTGTGATATCTATTGTTAATTTATCAATCTCTATCTTTGTTCCATAAAGATTCCTCATATTAGCCAAGACTCTAGCAGCTATCAAATCTGGTTGATCTCTATGTCTAACAATTATATCATCTACTTTTAAATCAAAAAATTCTTTATGATTTTTTTCACTATCAGTTAAAACTAAAATTTTAGTTTCTGGCTTTTTGAGCTTAATCTCTTTAACAAATCTCTCCATTGCATATTTCATCTTTTCATCAACAACAATTATTAGCTCATAATGCCTAAAATAAGTAAAATTTGTAGCGTCATATAGATCTTCTGCACTATCTAAGATACATATAAAATATTTAGCTATCTCTTTTTCTAACTCTTTTGCAAAATCTTCACTAAGTCCTATTGTTAAAATTCTCATCTCTACCGCCACTAAATTATATTATAACTTATTTTTGCAACTATATTTTAAAGTCTATTTTAGATATTAACATCTGTTTATATTATTTATATCTAAAATAGGCTTATTTAAAAATAAAAGTTACATATTGATTTGGCATTATAGCAGAAATTTAAGAGTTTAGATACAAATTTTATAAAAAAATGTTTAATTTTTAATTTAGTATTAAAAAATCAACTCTTTTGTTTAACAATTACTCTTTTTGGACTTAAATGTTTAATAAACTCTTTTACCATAGGTTCATTTAACAATTCTTTAGGGTCTTTATCTATACTAGCTTGACTATTTCCATCTGGCATAATACAACTACTTTTTGGATTTTCGCTATTTTCTTCCACTTTTTCGACATATTTATTGCTATCTTGATTATCATTTTGCTTCAATTTTTTTTTTGCAATATTTTCGATTTTTGTATTTATTCCAAAAATCTCTTGAACAAACATTCTTATAATTGACCAATTTTCAATAAGTTTTTTCTTCTCTTCTCCCTCAACTGTTGACTCCCAAGTTAATGTTTCGTTTTGAAACGATATAAAACTAATATTATTTTTAAAAATTTCACCTAACTCATAATTTCTATCATATATTTTTGTAATTAATTTATCAAATTTTGATTTAGCATCATTCCTATTATCTTTTATTTCAATATTTTGATTTTCTTGATTATCTTCTTTTTTACTTTTGGTTTGTTGCTCTTTTTTGTTATCTTTTGTAGTTTTTGGCTCTTCTTGTTTGGTTTCTATTTGTGCAGATGTGCTTAACTCATTTTGTAGTTTTTGTATCATATCATCAATTGAGTGTATATTCATAGCCTCTATCATCTTAAATAGACTCAAAGATATTACAAACTCTCCACTACTTCCAATAGAAAGTAGCCTTTTCCCATCTGCTAAAATTCTAAAAAATCTATCTATAATAAGAGTAGATAATTCATTATCTTTTGATAATAATTTATCTTTTAAATATAAAGTAAGTTCATCTAAAATCATTTCAGCTTCAAAATTACTAAAATCATTAATAAACTCTATTACTTTATCTCTATCTTTATCTATAATTGCTTTTAGAAGCGATTGTAATGTCGCAGGATCAACTATTCCTAGCATATTGGTTACATCATTTGTATTAACTACTCCTCCACCATATACTATTGCTTGATCAAGTAAGGTTAGAGCATCTCTTAGTGAACCTTGTCCACTTCTTGCAATTATCTCTAAAGCCTCTTCTTCAAAATCTATATTCTCTTTATGCAAAATATATTTAAGATGCTCTTTTACTGTTTTAATAGGTAGTTTTTTGAATCTAAAATGTTGAACCCTACTTAATATTGTAGCTGGTAATTTAAGAGGGTCTGTTGTAGCAAGTATAAATTTTACATATTCTGGAGGCTCTTCTAGTGTTTTTAAAAGTGCATTAAATGCTTGAACTGTTAGCATATGCACCTCATCAATAATAAAAATTTTAAATCTTCCAAGAGATGGTTTATATTTTGTATGTTCTATTAACTCTTTTATATCTTCTATACCACGATTACTAGCTGCATCCATCTCTATAATATCTATATGTCTTCCCTCATTTGCCATGATGCATTGTTGGCAAGTTTGACAAGGATTATTTGTTGGTCCATTTTCACAAAGTAAGGCTTTAGCAAAAATTCTTGCAGTAGATGTCTTTCCGCTTCCTCTAATCCCAGAGAATAAATAAGCGTGAGATAGTTTAGAAGAGCTTAGAGCCAAAGATAGAGTTTTAGAAACTGCCTCTTGACCTACTAAATCACTAAATGTAGATGGTCGATATTTTCGTGCTAATGCTAATGCCACAAATAACTCCTATATTTTATGAATACTATTTTATATTAAAAGAGCTTTAATGTGGATTTTAATTTATAAGATTACTTAAGGCAAATAGCCTTAAGATTTTTAGAATTTGTAGTTAAATTGGATTGTAGTTCCAAGTTCAGAGTGTTTATTTGCTATAGCAAATGGAGTGTTACTATTTAGAGATGTTTTTGAACTAGGAGCATATACTAATGTTGCATCCATTGAGAAATTTTTATTAAATTCATAACTACCACCTACACTAAAGTGGCTTTTTGCAGTCGCAGGGAATCCAAGTAGATTAAATGTGTTAATCATAGGATTTTGACTATTTTTGATTGGGTTTTTAGCATAATTATATCCAAATCTAAGAGCCCATTTACCTGCATTATATTCATATCCAGCTGCAAATACTGTTTGGTCTTGCCAATTAAATGTTTTATATCCTGTAGCTTTGCTCCAAGCAATTTTTTTAATATCTAATGCTATTGAGTGTGCTCCCATTTTATATCCAAATCCAATACCATATTCAGCTGGTTGAGTTAAAGTATCTCCAACCATTACTCCAAGAGGATTAGCCGCAGTGGTTAAAACCTTTTTATATTCCATTTTGATTTTACTTTTATATACTGCACCTACGCTAAATCCATTTCCAAAATCATACACTGCACCCAAGCTTACTCCAAAACCAAAATCTTGCTTTTGACCATAACCAACTTGTGGTTGTCCTGGTGCCATATAGTTTTTATAATTAATATCTAATGAACCATATTGCACAATTGGAGCTATACCTACGCTTAAATTTCCACTTTTATATGCAAGAGGTGCTGCAAATTGCATTAATTGAAGAGTTGTTTCCATATCCATATGTGTTGGATTTCCTCTAAAATCAACACCCATACCAGCAGTTCCATACATACCAATACCAGCATAAATATTTGGCATAATCTCACTAGCTATCGCAACAGCTGGAATCATACTTAAATCTGAACTACTCTTTTTCTCTTGACCTTGGAAAGTTGTTTTTATTGTTGGAGCAAATATTGTTCCACCAAAGCTAATTTCATTACTTTTTACTTTAGTAATAAGTGCTGGGTTTACAAGAGTTGATTCTGCACCTTGAGATAGTGCAATACCAGCACCACCCATTGCTCTTGTTTTTGCACCAACACCAATTAGAGTATCCCCATTTGTTGCATATAATGCACTAGAAGCAATCATAGAAGTAATTAATAAAATTTTACCGCTTTTAATATATCTCATATCTTCTCCTTTAAAATAAATAATACATTTTAATAGTATAGTTTTATTTATTATCATAAGCTTTTATTATAACAAACATATACAATAAATTTTTTATATGTTTATTTTATACACATATTCTAAGCTTTATTAAAAAATGTTTAGCTAATCAATATAGCTATTTTGTTATAATCAACTTTAGTTTTTAAGTAGGAGTTTAAGTTGAGCTATAATCCAAAAGAGATAGAGAGTAAATGGCAAGAGATTTGGGATAAGGAAAATGCTTTTGAGCCAAAAGATGATAAAAGTCTTCCAAAAAAATATATTTTAAGTATGTTTCCATATCCAAGTGGACAGATACATATGGGGCATGTAAGAAATTACTCAATTAGTGATGCAATGGCTAGATATTTTAGAAAACAAGGTTTTAATGTTTTACATCCAATAGGTTGGGATTCATTTGGTATGCCAGCAGAAAATGCAGCTATAAAATTTAAAAAACACCCTAAAGATTGGACATATCAAAATATTTCAGATATGAGGAAAGAGTTTAGAGAACTTGGATTTTCATTTTCAAAAACAAGAGAGTTTGCAACAAGTGATCCTCTATATACAAGATGGGAACAGCAATTTATAATTGATATGTATAATAGTGGCTTGTTATATAGAGAGAACTCAAAAGTAAATTGGTGCGAGAGTTGTCAAACTGTTTTGGCAAATGAGCAGGTTGAAGAGGGAAGATGCTGGAGATGCGATAATGAAGTAATTCAAAAAGAGATGCCAGGATACTATCTTGATATATTAAAATATGCAGATGAATTACTTGATGATTTAGATAAGCTTGAGGGCAAATGGCCAAATCAAGTATTAACTATGCAAAGAAACTGGATAGGAAAATCTCAAGGTTTAGAGTTTGAATTTAAATTGAGTGATGAATCTAAAGCAAAATTAAATAATAAATTTGAAAAGTATAATGTATTTACAACAAGACCAGATACAATATATGGTGTTACATATTCAGCACTTGCTCCAGAGCATGAGATAGTTAAATATTTAGTAGAAAATAATCTACTTCCAAATGATATTAAAGAAAAAATAATTCATATGCAAAATCAAACTGAGGTTGAAAGAGCAAAAGAGGAAAAAGAGGGTTATCCTTTGGGTATAGAGGTAATCCATCCACTAACTGGTAAAAAGATACCAGTTTGGGTAGCTAACTTTGTTTTGGCAAGTTATGGTGGAGGGGCAGTTATGGCTGTTCCTGCTCATGATGAGAGAGATTATGAGTTTGCTAGTAAATATGATTTGCCTATTATTAGAGTTATTGAGGGTGGAGAACTTCCATATACTGGTGATGGAGTATTGATAAATTCTGAAGAGTTTAATGGTTTACCAAATAGTGAAGCAAAAACAAAGATTATTGAACTTTTTGAAAAAAAGGGTATAGGAAAAGGAACAACAAATTATAAACTAAGAAATTGGGGAATATCAAGACAAAGATACTGGGGTGCTCCAATACCTTTTGTTCATTGTCCAAGCTGTGGCTTGGTGCCAGAAAAATTAGATAATCTTCCTATAACTTTACCTGATGATGTTGAGATTACTGGAGAAGGCAATCCTCTTGAGAAACACCCTACTTGGAAATATTGCAAATGTCCAAAATGTGGAACTGATGCTCTAAGAGAGACTGATACAATGGATACTTTTATTCAAAGCTCTTGGTATCAGCTAAGATATACTACAAATCCTAAAAGATGGGAAGAGGTAGCACTAGATAAGGATGATTTGAGATATTGGATGAATGTAGATCAATATATTGGAGGAATTGAGCATGCAATATTACACTTATTATATGCTAGATTCTTTACAAAAGCTTTAAGAGATTTAGGCTATTGTGAAGTTGATGAACCTTTTGAGAGGCTTTTGACTCAAGGAATGGTAAATAAAGATGGCTCAAAAATGAGTAAATCAAAAGGTAATATTGTAGAGCCAAGCTATATTATTCAAAAATATGGTGCTGATACTGCAAGATTATTTATTCTTTTTGCTGCACCACCTCAAAAAGAGATAGATTGGGATGATGCTCAAGTAGAAGGAGCATTTAGATTTTTAAGAAAACTATATAGCAAAAAAGATAAAGTTAAAACATCTACTCTTCCAAAGATTAATCACAATGAGTTATCAAAAGAGTCAAAAGAGGCTAGAAGAAAAGTTTATGAAGCTCTTAAAAAAGGAGATGAAGTATTTAGTGGAGCATTTGCATTCAACACTTTAATTGCAGCTTGTATGGAGGCATTAAATGCTTTAGATAAACAAGATAATAGTGATGTTTGGGCTGAGGGATTGTATATAATTTTACATCTGCTTGAGCCAATAGTTCCTCATATTGCAAATGAGATGAGTAATGAGCTATTTGATAGAAAAAATCTCTTTGAAAAAATTGAGATACTTGATGAAGTATTTGTAAAAGATAGTATCACATATGCTGTAACTATTATGGGCAAAAAGAGATGTGAGATAGATGTTGATGCATCTTTAGAAAAAGATGATATAATTAAATTAGCTAAAGAGTCTGCATCTAAATGGCTTGATGGAAAAGAGATTATTAAAGAGATATTTGTGCCAAATAAGTTGGTCAATTTTGTTATAAAATAAAGGAGAGGATTGTGAAGTATTTAGTTGCACTATTTGTTACACTATTTTTTGTCTCATGTGGAGGGTATAAACCAGCTCAAAAATTTTCAGTAGATATATTTGATGAACCAGTCTTAACAAAAGTTAAACTGGATGCTCAAGATCCAGATTCTGGAATTTTCTTACAAGATGAATTATCAAAAATGGTTGTAAATAGATTAAATTTGAGATTAACAAGAGATGTAGATGAAGCAAAAGGTTATATCTTGGTAAATAGCTATACTATAAATACTACTCCTTTATATAAAGATAGTGATGGAAATATTGTTAGATATAGTGTTAATGCTGCAATAGAGTTTGCTATAAAAGATAGATATGGGTTTTGGAGTAAAAATATAGTCTCTAGTGAATATGTAGATGTAAATCCACAATCGGGTGTAAGCACACTAAGCAAAGAAAAAGCTGGTAAACTAGCTATAAAAAAAGCACTTGATGAATTTATTTTAGCAGTTATGCAAAGAAGTAGAAAGGTTGGTAAAAATAAAAAAGAATATAAAAAACATATAGAAAAATCAAAAGAAGAATCAAAACCATCTACGCCTTATAATGAAGTTGAAAGTTTTGAAAACAATACTCAAGATAATATTACTTCTAATTACAATAATAATCCTTTTGCTGAAGATAGCACTCCATTAGAGAAAAGTAGTCAACAAGATTTTGGAGTAAAAATTATACCAACACAGAGTGATACTCTAATTCAAGATGCTACAAACTACAA
>CAYPVY010000062.1:3938-7249 GCA_964414305.1 uncultured Nitratifractor sp. | reverse complement strand
CACTTAATTAAATATATATATTTTTCATGGAAGGTTAGGTATGCAGCAAGATAAAATTTGGGATTATTATCAGAATGAAGAAATCAATAGTTTTGATGGTAGCTATGGTAGATTATCTTTTTTATTAAAAGATATCAAGATGGGTTCAAAGATTTTAAATATTGGAGTTGGTGGAGGGGTTTTAGAGAAAATAGCTTTATCTAAAAATATAGATATATTTTCTCTTGATCCTAGTCAAAAGTCAATTGAGAATTTGCAAGAATTAATAGGAAAAGAGAAAGCAAAGGTTGGATATTCTCAAAATATACCATTTAACAATGAAAGCTTTGATATTGTTATAATGTCAGAAGTTTTAGAGCATTTAAGTGATGAAGTAATTATAGAAACATTAAAAGAAGTAAACAGAGTGCTTAAAAAAGGTGGAAAATTTATAGGAACAGTCCCTAATAACGAAATATTAAGTGAACAGATAGTTATTTGTCCAAAATGTGGAGAAAAATTTCATAGATGGGGACATATACAAAGTTTTGATAAGGTAAAAATGGAAGAGTTGTTAAAAAGATTTTTTTCAAATGTTGTTGTTTCTAAAAAAATGTTTATTTCATGGAACATTTTAAATTGGAAAGGAAAAATTACAACACTATTACATTATATATTTTATAAGTTAGCTATTAAGCAAAATGGACTTAATCTGTATTTTGAGGCAAGAAAATGAGTAAATTAGGAGATTTATATAATTCAATTTATACAAAAATTTGTGGTAAAGATACAGATATTAATATCTTACACTATCAGTATTTATCAACATATAAATTGCATTCTGATTTAAAAGAAATTTTAGGTTCAGTATCTGCTGAAAATATATTAGATTTAGGTTGCGGGGATAAACCATATAAAAAGTTTGTTCTCTCTTTTAACAAATATATTGGTGCCGATATTTATTCTGGAAAGTATGTTGATGTGGTATTGGATAACCCAACTAGTTTACCATTTGAAGATAATAAATTTGATTTTATTTTATCTACACAAGTTTTTGAACATGTTGAAGATTTAAAACTACTTTCACAAGTGCATAGAGTTTTAAAGAGAGACGGGAGGTTTTTGATTAGTGTTCCTTTTTTATATCACATACATGATCAATATGATTATAGACGCTTTACAAAACTAGGACTAAATAATATTTTATTAAAACATGGTTTTGAAGTTATAGAGATACGCAAAGAAGGAGGTATAGGTAGCACTTTGTCTATAATGTTTTTATCGTTTATTGAATCTAAACTAAATAGTAACAAAGTAACAAGGTTAGCAAAAGGAGTGATTTTACCTTTTTGGATTTGTTTCTCTTTATTTGTAAATGTTTTTGGATTACTGTTAGATAAATTTGATAAAAATAGCAACTATTATAATAATTTACTTGCAGTGGTAAAAAAATCATGAAGATACTATTTGTCATCTCTTCACTCTCTTCTGGCGGTGCAGAGAGGGTAATGTCAATTCTTGCTAATGAGTTTGCCAAAAGTAATGAGGTGACAATTGTTACACTTTCAAAAAGTGAATCTTTTTATAATTTAGATAGAAGTATTAAACATATTAAACTAGATCTATTAAAAAGCTCAAATAATATTTTAGAAACTATTATCAATAGTTTAAATAGATTAAGAGTTTTAGTAAAAGTTTTTAAAAGAGAGAATCCAGATGTAGTTATTAGTTTTATGACTCACACCAATATTTTAGCAACCATAGCTGCTAAAATTTCCAATAAAAAAATTATTATATCTGAGCGAATTGCTTATGATTATTATGGGTCTAAAATATTAAATACTTTTCGTAAATTTATCTACCCATTAAGTGATGCTTTTATTACACAAACTCAAGCTGATCTTAAAAATTATATATTTTTAAAGAACTCATATGTAATCTATAATCCAATAGAGATTAAAAATTTTGATACCAATATAAAAAAAGAGAATATAGTTTTAGGAGTAGGGCGACTTGATAAACAAAAAGGTTTTGATTTGTTAATTAGAGCTTTTTGCAAAATAAAAGATTCTAACTGGAAGTTAGTTATTGCCGGAGAGGGCGATGAGAGAGATAGGTTAGAGAGATTAATAAAAGAGTTAAAAGCAACAAATATAGAGTTAATTGGTAGAACAAAAGAGATTTTTAAGTGGTATAAAAAAGCTTCTATATTTGCTCTATCGTCAAATAAAGAGGGTTTTCCAAATGTTTTAATAGAAGCAATGACCTTTGGATGTGCTGTAGTTAGTTTTGATTGTCCATATGGACCTGGTGAAATTATACAAAATGGTGTTAATGGACTTTTGATTGAAAATCAAAATGAAGAGAGCTTAAAAGAGGCAATAGAGTTATTGATAAAAGATAAAGAGTTAAGAGAGAAATTATCTTTAGAAGCAATAAAGGCTAAAGAGAGATATAGTATAGAAAAAATAGCAAATGAGTGGCACAGAGTAATAGAGGGGGTAGTAAAATGAGTTATCCAAAATTATCCATTGTCGTTCCTACTTATAATAGAGAAAATTATTTGAAAGAGTGTCTTGATAGTATAATTAATCAAAACTATCCAAATCTTGAAATAGTTATAACTGATGATAACTCAACAGATGGCACAGAAGAGTTTTGTAAAGATTATATAAAGAGTTACCCATTTATAAAATATGTTAAAAATATCAAATATCCACAAGGGCCAAATGGTAATAAAAATAATGGTTTAGATTATTGTAGTGGCGAAATTATAGGTATATTTGATGATGATGATACTATGGTTGATGGTGCTTTAAAATTAATGGTAGAAAAGTTGCTTGAAGGCTATGATGTTGTGATGGGAAATTGTAAAATAGTTTCAAATAGGCGAGATAACGGAGAGTTTGCAGGATTGGGTTTAAATGAAGATTGCGAGGTGGATTGGAAAGATTATATGTGTGGCAAAATTTCAGGTGAGTATTGGAGTATTTTTAAAAAAGAGATATTGGGTAATAAAAGATTTGATGCAAATTTATATGGTGGGGAATCACTACTTTGGTGGGAATTGCAAAAAAATAAAAAAATTTACTATATAAATAAAGCCGTAAGAAACTATAGAGTTGGGCACTCAAGTGTAATAAGAGATATGGTATCCAATAGGGCTATATTAAATTATGAAAAAACTATTGCTCTATTTGGTAGTGAAATGAAAATGTATTGTCCTTGCTGGTTGTCAAATATTTATATGTATGCAAGTTATCATGCAAAAATGACATTTAAATATAAAAAAACTTTTAGATATATTTTTAAAACTATTTTGTTATGTCCCA
>CAYPVY010000062.1:0-3838 GCA_964414305.1 uncultured Nitratifractor sp. | reverse complement strand
TATGAAAAAAATTAAATTAATACTATCAATTCGCTCTTTAGATATAGGAGGGGCTGAGAGACAATTTATTGAGCTTGTTAAACATATTGATAAGATAAAATTTGATGTAACTGTTTGCACTATGTATGGAGGTGTGCAAGAAGAGATTGTCAAAGCAATTCCAAATATTACATACTATAATCTTAATAAAAAAGGAAGATATGACTTTT
Organism: uncultured Nitratifractor sp.; assembly: GCA_964414305.1. Classification (GTDB taxonomy): domain Bacteria; phylum Campylobacterota; class Campylobacteria; order Campylobacterales; family Sulfurovaceae; genus JAADEQ01. The sequence continues at coordinate 3,629 of CAYPVY010000062.1, read as the reverse complement.
ACACTTTTTATAAAAATTATAAAAGAGTCTTAAATGATATTAAACCAGATATTATCTACTCTTTTTTAGGAGAGATGAATCTATTTTCACTCTGGTGCAAACCAAAGAAGACAAAAATTATTTGGGGCTTTAGAGCATCTAATATGGATTTGAAGAGATATGGAAAAGTTCCTCAAATTGTATTTTGGTTACAAAAAAAATTATCAAAGAAGGTAGATAAAATTATCTCCAACTCAAATGCATCTATTGAGTTTCACAAAATTAGTGGTTTTTATATGGAAAAATCAGTAGTTATTTATAACGGAATAGATACAGATAGATTTAAAAGAGATGAGAAAAAGAGAGAAGCATTTAGACAAAAATATAACTTAAATAGAGATGATATAGCTATTGCAATGGTAGCTAGAATTGATTATATGAAAGGATATACTATATTTGCAATGTTGGCAAAAAGATTACTTCAAAAGTATGATAATGTAAAATTCTTCTCTATAGGAAGTGGAGATGAAAATATAAAAAAAGAGTGTGCAAAGATACTTGGAAGCTATAATAATAAAAGATTTATTTGGCTTGGAAAACAAAGTAGTGTAGAAGATTTTTATAGTGGATTTGATATTTATGTATCTACTTCTTTATTTGGAGAGGGGTTTAGCAACTCTATTGCTGAAGCTATGAGTTGCAAATTGCCTTGTGTTGTAAGTGATGTAGGAGATAGCAAAGTTATTGTAAGTAGTTGTGGAGTTGTAGTAGAGCCAAATAATATAAATGCTTTTGTAGATGGGGTAGTTAATTTAATGCAAAAAGATATTAAAGAGCTTGGAGCTTGTAGTAGAGATAGAATTGTTAAAAACTTCTCAATTGAAAATATGGTTAAAAATACAGAGAGTGAGATATTAAAATGTGTGGAATTGTAGGATTTAATAGTAAAAATAGTAAAAAAATGGACTCTATGCTAAAGAGTATAATTCACAGAGGTCCTGATGATAGAGGAGTTTATGAAAGTGATATCTTCTCTTTAGGGCATGTTAGGCTATCTATTCTAGACTTGACAACTCATGGGCATCAGCCAATGGAGTTTGAAAATTTGGTCATGGTTTATAATGGAGAAGTTTATAACTTTAAAGATATAAGAGAAGAGTTAAAAAAGTTTGGTTATAGTTTTAATAGCGATAGCGATAGCGAAACTATTCTAAAAGCATATCACAAATGGGGTATTAGGGCTGTTGATAAATTTATAGGGATGTTTGCAATAGCTATTTTAGATAAAAGCACTCAAAAACTAACACTTATTAGAGATAGAGTTGGAGTAAAACCACTCTACTACTATTTTGATGGAAAAGATTTTATATTTGCTAGTGAACTAAAGCCTATCATGGAGTATAAAGGGGATTTAAAAATTAATAAAGAGGCTATGTATGAATTTTTTCAATATGGATATATCTCATCAAATCTATCTATATTTGAAAATTGTTATAAATTTCCAGCTGGACACTATGGAGTATTTGATATTACAAAGAGAGATTTAAAAATTCAAGAGTATTGGTCTATAAAACCATTTTTTGAGTTACCTAAATTTAAAAAAAGTGAAGATGAATTAGTTGATGAATTAGAAGAGCTTTTAATAGATGCTTTTAAGCTTAGAATGGTTGCAGATGTTCCTGTTGGCGTATTTTTAAGCGGAGGAGTTGATAGCTCTATTGTTGCTGCAATTTTACAAAAACATCATGGAAATATTCATACATTTACAATTGGCTTTAAAGAGGCAAAATATAATGAAGCTACATATGCAAAAGAGGTAGCTAATTATATTGGAACAACACATACTCAAGAGTATTTAGATGCATCTCAAGCTAAAGAGATACTTAAGAGTTTTGTAGATATTTATGATGAGCCATTTGGTGATAGTAGTGGAATACCTACTACTTTAGTATCAAAAATTGCAAAAGATGCAGGTATGAAAGTAGTATTAAGTGCTGATGGTGGAGATGAGATATTTTGTGGTTACGAGAGATATTGGCACACATACGCAATAGGTAAAAAGATTCTATCTCTTCCTAAACCTATTCGTAAATTAATTGCTTTTATGATGGATTTAATTGGTGCAAATGTAGCATCTAAATTTATAAAAGTTAAAAATATCGAGCATAAATTTAATCAATTAAATGAGATGTTAAAAGATGATAATTGGCAATCTATTTATGAAAAGCTAATTCAAAACTCTAAAAATTATGAGATAAAAGAGCTCTTAGGTTTTGTAAAAGATATTAATGAGGATAGCTTTAAATTGGGTGAGAGAGAGCATCCAATGCAAGGAATGATGCTTTGGGATTACCATAGATATATGGTAGATGATATCTTAACGAAAGTTGATAGAGCTACAATGAGCCAATCTATAGAGGGTAGAGAGCCTTTGCTTGATCACAGAATTGCCGAGTTTATGGCACAAGTTCCATTTGAACTAAAGTATAAAGATGGAACAAGCAAGTATTTGCTTAAGAGAGTTTTGGAGAGATATATTCCAAAAAAGATGATAGATAGACCAAAAATGGGCTTTGGAATACCAATGTTTGAGTGGTTTAGTAGTGATTTAAAAACTCTTTTTGAAGAGAATTTCAAAGAGGAGAGTATAAAAAAACACAATCTTCTAAATTATGACTATATACAAAAAGAGTATAATAAATTAAAAAAAGATGGTATTGTAAATATAAATAAGTTATGGTTTATCTTGGTGTTTCAACTTTGGTATAAAAGATATATGGATAAATAATGAAAAAGAATTTAGCAATACTAATAAACTCTTTTGGTTCAGGTGGGGCAGAAAGAGTTGTATCTATACTTTTAAGAGAGTTAAAAGAGTTTAATATTACACTAGTTTTATTAGAAAGAGATATCTTTTATGATATTCCAAAAGATGTAGAAGTTATATATTTGTCAAACTCTAATATAAATAGAAGTGGAGTTAAAAAACTTTTAATGTTACCCATATTTGCCTTTAAATATAAAAAGATTTTAAAAGATAAAAATATTAAAATCTCTCTATCTTTTTTAACAAGATCAAACTATGTTAATACAATTGCAAAACTTTTTGGTTCTAAAGCAAAAACAATAATTAGTGAAAGAAGCTATTTCTCTTTTGTTTATGGAGATAAAAATTTAAACTCATTTATAAATAAAAAATTAGTATCGTTATATAGATTCGCTAATATTGCTACAGCTAACTCAAAGGGAAGTGCTTTAGATTTAGAAAGAAATTACAAAATTAAAAATATTAAAGTTATCTACAATCCAATAGATATTGAAAAAATTAATGCCCTTAAAAGTAAAAAAATAGATTTGCTCAAAAAGAGATTTACACTTATAACGATTGGAAGATTAGTTAAAGAAAAAAACCACTCTTTAATAATAGATGCTATAAAAGATATAGATGTTGATTTATGGATCATTGGAGATGGAGAGTTAAAATATGAGTTAGAAGAGAAAATTAAGAGCCTATCTATAGAAGATAGAGTATTCCTACTAGGAAGAGAAGAGAATCCATATAAATTTTTAGATAAAGCTGATGCTTTTGTTTTTGCCTCAAACTATGAGGGTTTTCCAAATGTATTAATAGAAGCCTTAGCTTGTAAATT
>CAYPVY010000061.1:0-7340 GCA_964414305.1 uncultured Nitratifractor sp. | reverse complement strand
AGATATTTATTTCAAAATATATTAATTTGTTATTTAATTGAAATGTTTAAGTATCTTTAGTGTATTTTTCTTTTTAAGGAAGCAAATTTTTGAAGAGATTTTATTTGTATTTATTAATTTTTGTTTACCCCAATATATTGTATAACTTGATGGTATTGAGATTGTTTTGCTTTTGATTCCAGCACCTGCACAATCTGTAGTTGCTATTTGAGGATATCTTCTTTTATATAGGGCGTAGCTATTTATATGTAGGATTTGATTATTTATATTTGTATCAAATCCTAATAATTTCCAAGATATTTTTGATGATGATTCACAAGATTTTGATAGTGGATAATATGCAATATATAATCTATTTTTATTTGGTTTCTTAAGACAAATTATACCTTCATTTGAGATAGTTTTGTAATTTGAGTTATTATATTTATTAAGATTTGATTGATGCATACAGCTAGATAGTATAGCTGATATAAAAATAGATATATAAAATATTCTATTTTTTATCATTTGAGTTTTTTTCCTCTTTTAATATTCTTTTTATATTTGCAATTAGTCTATCTTCGCTTGGCATACCAGCAATAATATCAGCTACTCTTCCTTTCTTGTCTAGGATAATAAGAAATGGAATAGAGCCTTGCCATCTTGCTCTTTGAGCAATATAGTTTATAAACTCTCCAGCCTCTTTACTTGAAACTAAATCATAATTTATCTTTTTGCCAGATTTTATAAAGTCTTGAAGCTCTTTAACGGGTGTTTTTAGATAGGCTTGAGCTTGAGGAGAAGAAGCTTTGTTTTGTAAAAACCAATTTACTTTACTCATATCTATAGCTTTAGATGTATTATTTTTAAACTCTAAAAGCTCTTTATTTGTTACATTAGGAGATGTTTCAATTGCAACTATTCTTAGGTCATTTTTATATTTTTCTTGAAGTTTTACATGATGAGGAATACTAAGAAGGCATGGTCCACACCAAGTCCCCCAAAATTCTATAAATACGATTTTACCCTCGTATGGGGATGTTATGATACCATCATCAGTGCCTTTAAATACAAGCTCCTTTCCTGAAGCAGTTTTTACCTTGAAAATTTCTTTATCGTTAGTGGCACTAAATAAAATTGTTGATAATATAACTAAAATCGCAAAAATTTTTTTCATTATCTATTCCTTAATATTTTTTTATATTTTATCTAAATTTAAGTGAAACTATTGTGAAAAAGAGAGTTTTAAGTAGTTAAAATTAAATATAGGTTAAGGGGGAGAAGAAGTAGAGATGTAAAGGAGTAGAGATAAATACTCTAAATGCCTATTTTCTTAAGTAGTTATACTTATTTATATTTTATTTTACTAGTTATTGATTAAAAAAGAAAAAAATTTTGTAATTTTACTTGACAAAAATTATTAATTAAGATAAAATTTCGAGACCAAAACGGTAAAAGGATTTAGAATGGCTTGTGATAAAGATCCAAAAGATTACAAAGATACAGAGTCAAAACCAGAAGAAAATAATAATAAGGAGATTGAAATGGAAGAAAGAAGTCAAGCTGGAGTATTGGTATTAAAACCTATGCCAGAGTTTAAAATGGAAGCATATGATGCTAAAACTGGTCATTATACAGAGGTAAGTAGTGAAGATTACAAAGGTAAATGGAGTATTATTTGCTTCTATCCAGCAGATTTTACATTTGTTTGTCCTACTGAGATTGCAGCTATGAATGCACATCTTGATGTAATAGAAGGTGAACTTGGTTGTAAAGTTCTTGCAGTATCAACTGATACTAAATTTTCTCATAAAAGATTTGCAGAGACTGAGCCTTTATTAAAAGATTTAAAACTTACAATTGGTGCAGACCCAACTACAGAAGTTTCTAGAAAGTTTGGTGTTTTGATTGAAGATGCAGGAATTGCACTAAGAGGAAGATTTTTGATAAATCCAGATGGAATTGTTGTTGCACAAGAGGTTCAAGCACCACCAGTTGGTAGAAATGTTGAAGAGTTTATTAGACAAATTAGAGCACATCAACATGCATATAAGACTGGAGAGGTTTGCCCAGCTGGTTGGAGACCAGGTAAAAAGACTTTACCAGTAAATACTGATATTGAGCAAATGACAGGTAGAGTTGGTGATTATATTACTTTAGAAGAGATTTTATCTTAAAACTTCTTTGATTTAAAGAGGCTTTGCCTCTTTAATTTTATTTTTATTGCTACTTATGTTCCATTTCCTACTCTAATTTGATGCTAAAATTGCTATAAAAAAAGGATTAATTATGCAATATGTTAATTTTGATGCCAAGGGTTCAAATATTAAATTTGTTAATCTAGGAGATTTAAGCGAGTTTGGTTTTGATGTAGAAGATATAGATGATGAAGCTGATATAGATGCAATCTTTGAAGAGTTGGATGGATATGCTCAAAGTAGTGAACTTGATTTGTCATATGATAATATAAATTATAGAACAATTAATCCTGAGTATATAAATAGTATAACAATAGAAGATGAAGATAATAAAGAGTCTCAATTAACCTTAGATGATTTTAAGTTAAAAAATATCGAAATAGATAATTTAGATGATTTTTTAGAGAGTGCAAATATAGGTGATGTTGTATATTTGAGAGTAGAGAGTGGAGATTGTAATTATAGAGTTGAATTAAGTGAAGAGGGTGAGTTAGAGATTGGTTATGTTGATTGTTCGATTAAGTTAAATAGTTTTGATTTATTGGCAAAAGATTATTACGATAGAGTATGTGATAGTCTTTTACCAGATTTTATACCAAACTCAACTATTGATGAGTATAAATTTGAGCCAAACATAATATATGCAAAGTTGTATAGAGTAGTCTTCGATGAGGTGGCAAATAGTAAAGTTTTAGAAAAGATTGAGATACCAGGATACTATTTTTTAGATGAGAGTAGTATAGAAGAAGAGTAAATGGAACATAAGTAGCCATAGAAGTTATTTAAAATAGATATAATTTAAAATCAAAATAAAAAGGAGAAGAGAAAGATGGCAAAGAGTATGAGTGAGATTGCGTTTTTTCATCTATTTGGAAGCAAGGATGGAGTTGTTAGTGTAGCACACATTAATGAGCCTTATGGAGAGAAAAGTGAACCTGTTGTAAGTATAGGAGTTTCACTTAAAGGAAATATAAAAAATCCAGAGTGGAAAGTTCACATACCTTATGAAAATATTGATGATTTAATCGAAGCTTTACAAAAAGCAAAAGATGAATTTGGTAAAGATTATATTCCAAAAGATGATGCAATACCACTAGATTATGATGAAAGTATAGGTGGAGATTAATTAGTAAGTGAGTAGATATTTGTATCTACTCAAATTATAAAAGTGAGTATTTTTGTAAATAAAAAGCCTAATTTATTAAAAACTGTTTAATTATGTAACATATCTAAAAAATAAACTTACCATGTTTTGAACTATCTTTGTATTATTTTTATATTTTAATTAAAATTCTTTATATTCTCAAGCTTTTAAATAGTATATTTAGTTATAATTTTTCGATGAAAAATTATAACTTTATATCCAAACTATTTATATATCCATTATTATTGTTAGGTTTAACTTTAAATATTTTTGCTAAAGATACAAATGAGCTAGTAATTGGCACAAAATTAGCACCACCATTTGCATATAAAAATAGCAATGGAGAGTGGGAAGGTGTATCTATTGATTTATGGAAAGAGATAGCAAAAAAGTTAAATTTAAAATATAGATTTCAAGAAGAAGATGATATCTATGCTTTAATGAAAAAGATTAAAGATAGTCAATACAGTATAGGAATAGCTGCTATTACTGCAACTGCAAAAAGAGAGAGATTTGCTGACTTTTCTAATGGATATTTTACAGAAGAGCTATCAATTGCTATACCTAAAAATGAAGGTTCAATTTATCATATTTTATTAGATAAACTATTTTCATATACTACATTATGGGTGATTTTGGGAATAATTGTAGTTATTCATGTTGCAGGAATTGCTTTTTGGCTTATGGAGAAGAGCGATGGCAATAATAAAAGTGCATTAGAGGGTATAAATAGAGGTATTTGGTGGGCTGCTACTACAATGACTACTGTTGGTTATGGGGATGTAACTCCTAAAACTTTTGGTGGTAGAGTTGTAGCAATTATTTGGATGTTTATATCTATGTTTTTAGTCGCAATATTTATAGCTTCATTTGCATCATTTTTTACAAATAATCAAAAAAAATATTTTATAACTAAGCCAGAAGATTTATCAAAAGGTGTAATTGCAACAATTCATAGCTCTTTTAGCGATGATTATTTAAAACAAAGAGGAATAGTTCCAGTTTATTATGATACTTTAGAAGATGCCCTAAATGCAGTAAAAAACAAAGAAGTAGATGCAGCTTTATATGATAGAGATTTACTAAAATTTATTATAAATAAACAATTTAAGGATAGTATTAAACTAACCCAAGCTCATTTTATGCCTCAAAATTATACATTTATATTTAAAAATAATTATCACTTAAAAGAGCAGATAAATAGAGCACTACTTGATGTAATAGAGAGTGATAGATGGAAAGAGATTAAAGCTAAATATCTAAAGTAACTTTTAGAATATAAATAAAACTATTCCAAAATCCACTCTTTGTTTAATTATATTTATCAACTTATATTAGCTTCATTATACCTATTAAAAAGTTACTCTTAGCATCATTTTATAAGTGTTTCTAGCAGTTACACAATAGTTTTTATGTTACCAAAAAAGACACTTTAAATAGGGCTTATAATAAAATATCTGTTAATATGTGTTACTTTAGAGTATAGTCTATATTTGTAATAAGGGGTAGATATGACACACATAGTTACTGAACATCCCTATTTTGGGGCGTTTGTTCTGTTTGTTTTAACAGCAGTTGCATTTCCTGCAACTTTGTTTTTAGCGAGATTTGTAAGTAGAAAACTTGCAAGGTTAGATACTGAAAAGCTTAAGCTATCAATTTATGAGTGTGGTCCAGAGCCAGAGAGACAAGCAAATAGAATATCTGTTCAATTCTATTTAATTGCACTTTTATTTATTCTATTTGATGTTGAGATTGTTTTTATGTTTCCTTGGGCTATAGATTTTAAGCCTTTAGGAATGTTTGGTTTTGTTGAGATGATACTATTTATTGTATTACTTGCAATTGGATTTGTATATGCATGGAAGAAAGGAGCATTAGAATGGCACAGCATCAAGTAAATTATGCTAGTTCAGCAGGATTACCAGTAGCTTTAACTACTGTAGATCATTTAATAAATTGGGGACGCTCTAATTCACTATGGCCTCTAACTTATGGTTTGGCTTGTTGTGCTATTGAGATGATGGCTAGTGGTGCATCAAGATTTGACTTTGATAGAATGGGAGTTATTTTTAGAGCAAGTCCTAGACAAGCAGATGTTATGATTTTGGCAGGAACGCTTACAAAGAAACATGCAGAGTTTACAAGGCGTCTTTATGACCAAATGGCAGAGCCAAAATGGGTTATTAGTATGGGTAGTTGTGCAAATACTGGTGGAATGTTTAATACATATTCAATTGTTCAAGGTGTTGATAGAATTGTTCCTGTTGATATATATTTACCAGGTTGTGCACCGCGTCCTGAGACTCTTCAATATGCAGTTATGATGCTTCAAAAGAAGATAAGAAGAGAATCTGCAAATATGAATAAAAATAAAAAACAAAGGTTCATATAATGAGAAGATATACCCCAAAAGATAATGTTCAAAAGAAGTCTAAATATACAGATAGGTTTTGGAAAGCTCCTCAAGTTCCTCGTAACAAGGTAGAAGAGGGTAGTTTTTTTGCTAAAGTATTAGAAGATTTAAAAAATAGCAATATTGAGATATTGGATAGTTATATTGAGCTAGGTCAGATGGTTGTTCATATTAAGCCAAAGCAAAATGTAGATACTCTAAAAGCTCTTAGAGACAACTCTTGCTTTAAAATGTGTAGTGAGCTAAGTGCAGTAGATTACTTAGCTCAAGATGGCGAATTTGAGATATTTTATCAACTTTTAAATTTAGATGAAGCTAAAAGAGTAAGAGTTGTTACAAGAATCAAAGAAGGTGAAGCAATAGAGAGTGTTGAGAAGATTTATAAAATGGCAAATTTTGCTGAGCGTGAAATGTATGATATGTTTGGAATCTATGTAAATAATCACTCTTATTTAAAAAGAATTTTGATGCCAGATGATTGGGAGGGGCATCCTCTGCTCAAAACTTATCCACTTCATGGAGATGAAGCAGCATCTTGGTATGAAGTAGATAAGATATTTGGTAAAGAGTATAGAGATATTATTGGACCAGAGCTTAGAGATGCTGGAAGAATTGATAGATATGATACAAAAAGATTTGCAAGAGTTGGAAAAGAGGTTCCATTTGGTGCTGACCCTAGCTTGATTGATTCTCAAGAGACTCCGATTGAGGATGGTTACTCTAAGACATTCTTAACAGACTATACAAAAGGCTCAAAAGAGCTTGATAAAAGAAGATAGGAGAGCTAAATGCAACAACAACCAAATAAACTACAACCATTTTTTGAGAATTTAAACTTTGAGAGAAATGATAACACAATGGTTATCAACTTTGGTCCTCAACACCCTTCAGCTCATGGACAGTTAAGACTTGTTTTAGAGCTTCAAGGAGAGCAAGTTGTAAAGGCATATCCAGATATTGGATACTTGCATAGAGGCGTTGAGAAGATGGCTGAAAATATGATTTATAATGAATTTTTGCCAACTACAGATAGACTTGATTATATTGCATCAACTTCAAATAACTATGCATTTGCTCTTGCTGTTGAGAGATTATTGGGTATTGAAGATAAAGTCCCAAGAAGAGCAAAAGTTATTAGAACTATGCTTTTAGAGATTAATAGAATTATATCTCACCTATTCTTCTTAGCAACTCACGCACTTGATGTTGGGGCAATGAGTGTCTTTTTATATGCTTTCCGTGAGAGAGAGTTTGCTATGGATTTAATGGAGGATTATTGTGGTGCAAGACTTACTCATTCTGCAGTAAGAATTGGTGGTGTGCCACTTGATTTACCTCCAGGTTGGATTGAAAATTTAGCAGATTATTTAAATAAACTACCAGAACAAATAAAGCTTTATGAAGATTTATTAACAGAAAATAGAATTTGGAAAATGCGTCTTGAAGATGTTGGTGTTTTAGAGCCTGAAGTTGCACTTTCTTGGGGATGCACAGGTCCAATGCTTAGAGGTTCTGGAATAGCATATGATATTAGAAAAGAGGAGCCTTATGAGCTATATGGAGAGCTTGATTTTGATATTCCTGTAACTGATAGAAAAGATAG
>CAYPVY010000060.1:0-7511 GCA_964414305.1 uncultured Nitratifractor sp. | reverse complement strand
ATTAACCTATCCCTTTTACCAAATATGGCAATTATTATACTATTTTTTATTTAAAGAGAGTAGAAAAATTTTAAATTGGAAGAAAAATATTACAATACTTCAAAAAAATTGCTATAAATCAAAGATATAATATAAATTATTGATTAGTTATCTCTTCAATTTTAGCAATTACATTTTGAATAATCCAATCTGGAGTAGATGCACCAGCACTAATACCACAAAGATTTTTTCCTTCAAACCAACTCTTTTGAATCTCATTTTCATTTTCTATATGATAACAATCATCTAAATATTGTTTGCATATAGAGTGTAACTGTTTTGTATTTGAAGAGTTTTTCCCTCCAATAATAATCATTACATCTGCTTTTTGAGCCAGTTGGGCTGCTGCTTCTTGATTTTCAAAAGTAGCATTACAGATTGTATTAAATACCCTAAGCTCTGCCACTCTTACAACCAAAGATGATACTAATTTTTGATAAGCCTCTGGTTTTCTTGTAGTTTGAGCAACTACAGCTACTTTACTTCCAAGCGGTAATCCTATCAATTCATCCTCATTCAAAACTACATGACATCTATCTTTATCTTCTGCATAGCTTGACACACCTTGAATCTCTGGATGGTTTTTATCCCCAAATATTACAATCGTATAACCCTCTTTACTCATCTTTTCAACAATTTGTTGAGGAGTAGTAACATAAGGGCAAGTTGCATTAATAATCTTTTTACCTTCACTTTTTAGAGTCTTTAATCTCTCTTTTGTAATACCATGGGTTCTTATAATTACTGTATCATGATCTAGAGCATCTTCTAAGCTCTCTACTAATCCTACTTGATGCTTCTCTTTTAATCTATTTATCTCATCTTTATTATGAATCAAAGGTCCAAATGTAACACTATTAGGATGTTTTTCGGCAATTTCTATTGCTCTTTTTACACCATAACAAAATCCATAATTCTTAGCTAACTCTATCTTCAATTTCAATCCTTGTTATATCTCTTAAAATATCAAAAAAGTTAGGAAATGATGTATCAATACACTCTATATCTTCTATCTCCATACCACTTAATAATCCAGCAATTGAAAAACTCATAGCAATCCTATGATCTCCATAACTATTTATTATAGCCTTCCTAAAGCTACCACCTTTAATTGAATACCCATCATCAAATTCAGTGCATTCTATTCCACACTTTTTTAAATTATTTATAACCGAGCTAATTCTATCACTCTCTTTTACTCTTAACTCTTTTGCATTTTTTACTCTGCTCTCACCATCTGCAGTAGCCATAGCAATTGCTAAAGCTGGTAATTCATCTATTAACCAAGCAATATTACTATCTACATCTACAGCGTTTAACCTACCATTATATGATACCAAAATATCTCCAATAGGTTCATAAATATTCTCTTTTTCAATAAACTCTACTCTAGCACCCATTTCTTTTAAAATTTTATAAGCTTCTACTCTTGTTTGATTAAGAGTGATATTTTTAATTAATACTTTTGCATCTTTTATTATAGATGCAGCTACCGCAAAGAAAAATCCGCTAGAGGGATCAGCAGGGACACTAATATTGAGTGGTTTTAAAGGTTTATCAAGAGGCTTAATCTCTATCCATTCACTATCATCAATAGTAACATATGATATATTAGCTCCCATTCCTCTTAGCATTCTTTCTGTATGGTCTCTACTTAAAAGATTCTCTTTATAATAACTTGTAGAATCAGCATTAAGAGCTGCTAAAATAAGTGCTGATTTAACTTGAGCTGAATCAATAGTTGAATGATACTTAAATGACTTTAATTTACCACCTCTAATATGCAGGGGAGCTTTATTTCCATTCTCTCTACCATCAATCTTTGCTCCTATCTCTCTTAGAGGTTTAGTAACCCTAGCCATTGGGCGAGAACGAAGATATTTATCACCAGTTAGCACAAAACTCCCATCTACACCACTTAATAATCCACAATACAATCTCATACCAGTTCCAGCATTTCCGCAATCTAATATATCAAAAGGCTCTTGTAATTTAGATGGAGGTGTAATTACTATCTCATCTCCATCATCTTCTATTTTAGCCCCCAAAAGCCTAGCAATATTTAATGAAGATAGAGTATCTTCTGCTCTTAAAAAATTAGTAATTTTAGATGGCTTATTGCTCAATAGTGAAAACATAGCACATCTATGTGATATAGATTTATCAGGTGCTATATCTTCTATATTAAGTTCAAAACTACTCTCTACTCTATCTATCTTTGCTATTTTCATCTAAGCTTAGCTCCAAATTTCTTTTCTAAAAGCTCTAATATACTACTCATTACCTCTTCTATTTGTGAATCACTTAATGTTTCAATATCTGATTGTAATGTAAATCTAATAGTTAAACTATTTTTATCTTTTAAACTCTCATCACTATATATATCAAGAGGATAAAAATCTTTTAATATATCTTGACTATTTTTGAACTCTTGTAACTCTTTTGCAATATTATAAAAATTCAAACCTTTATCTACTACAACTGATAAATCTTTTGTAACAGCTTGATAGTTAGATAGAGGTTTAGCATTTATATGCTTTGGTAAAATATCTTTTAAGTCAAACTCAGCAATAAAAGTATCTTTCAAATCAAAATCATTTGCAACTTTTGGATGCAATTTAGCGATATAGCCTACTACCTTTTCATCTTTAATTACATTTGCACTTATATATGGATGCATTAGAGAGTTTTTAGGCTCACACTCTTGTAAATTAAACTCCCCAATAACACTACCTATACTTTTTATAAAGCTCTCTATAGTTATATTTTTTGCTTTAGCTCCATTTATTATTGATGCTCTTTGCTCCTCTCCACTATATAAAAAAGCAATTTTATCCAACTCTTCTCTTTTTTTATTAAATACGACTCCAGCCTCAAACATCTTTATTGATTTTTTACCATATTTAACATTCCTACTAGCAGCTTCTAAAAGATTTACTAATAGTGTAGTTCTTAGAGTATTTAGCTCATTTACAATAGGGTTTATAAGATCTAAATTTTCATCTAAAATATCAAATCCATACTTCTCTAATAGCTCCTTATTAGCAAAAGCATATGTCATAACTTCATAATAGCCTGTAGCAATTGCTCTTTCTCTTAAATCTCTTAAAGCTTTATACTCTTTATATACAGGTGTAATTCTATTCTTTTCAACTATTATAGATGGTTTTGATTTAATATTATCTATTCCATAAATTCTCAAAACCTCTTCAGCTATATCTTGTATATTTTTTACATCATGAGCATATGCTGGGACCTCAACACTAAATTTATCGTCATCAATTCTATTTAAATGATAACCCAATGAAGTTAAAATTTCTGCTATTTTAGCTCTTGGAATTTCATAACCAATTATATCTATCAATTCTGCTAAAGAGATAGCTATTTTTTTAGTAGTTATCTTTTCTCCAACTACAATATCACCACTTGAAAATTCAACATCAGAGTTTATACAAAAACTTTTTTGCAATACCTCTAAACCATAAGACACATTAGGCTCACTGCCTCTTGAACTAAAGTAATATAAGTCATCTACTTCTAATTTATTCTTAGCCACACTTTCAACTACAAATTCTGGCTCTATATAGCTACACTCTAATAAAATCTCTTTTGATTCATCATTTGCTTTAAATTTACTATTTTGATTTACTCCTACTATTGATAAAATATTATCATTTGATAACACTTTTACAGTCCCATCTATATTTTTTATATCAATTGATGCTTTATCTTCTTTTGAAATCAAAGAAAAATCATAAGCTCTAGACAAAACACCACTCTCATGTCTAGAATAAGCCAACTTTTTATCAAGTTCGCCTTTTTTATCAATTCCTACAAATGCTAATCTCAATCTTTGTAAAAAGCTACTTTTTAAATTCTCAATATTGCATATTGTATAGATTAATCTTGCTGGTATATCATCTGAAGATATTGATAATTTTTTTGCTACTCCAATAGCATCTCTATTTTTTGGCTCATATTTAAACTCTTTTAGCTCTCGTTGAAGAGCAGCTGATAAATCTCTTGCTACTCCATGAATACTCCAAGCATCTCCTCTATTTGCTGTAAGCTCTATCTCTACTACAAAATCTGAAACTTTTTTATACTCATTTAACTCTTTTCCTACTTCCAAATCTCCAATAGAATCATCTAAAATCATAATTCCATCTTCAAGAGCTGGTAAACCAAGTTCTGTGCTTGAACAAATCATCCCAAAGCTCTCTACCCCTCTTAACTTTGCCTTTTTTATTTTAAAATCACCTGGTAAAGTAGCTCCAATAGTAGCCACTGCTACATATCTAGCATCTACAACATTTGAAGCACCACAAACAATTTGAACCGTCTCACTACCAATATCTACTTGGCATACATTCAATTTATCAGCATCAGGATGTTTTGAACAGCTTTTAATCTCACCAATAACTACTTTTTGAGCTATTTGATACTCTTTAAAAGAATCTACTTCCAATCCAATCTCATTAAATCTTTTAATCAACTCATCATTACTAATATCTTTTAAATCTATATACTCTTCTAACCAACTTCTAGTAACTATCATCTAAACTGCTCCAATAAACGAATATCGCCATCAAAAAGAGATCTCAAGTCTGAAACCCCATGTAACAACATTGCAAACCTCTCAACTCCAAGTCCAAAAGCATATCCACTAACATTCTCATAACCAACAGCTTTAAAAACATTTGGATCTACAATACCACTACCTAGCACCTCAAGCCATCCAGTATGAGAGCAGACTCTACATCCCTTACCCTTACAAAAAATACAACTTATATCAACCTCAGCACTAGGCTCTGTAAAAGGGAAGAAACTAGGTCTAAAACGAACATCAACATCGCCAAACATATAATGCAAAAAGTCTGTTAAAACTGCTTTTAAATTAGCAAAACTAATAACTCCTTTTTTATCTACAACAAGCCCTTCTACTTGATGAAACATTGGAGTATGCGTTAAATCATAATCTCTTCTAAAAACCGCACCTGGGGCAATCATCCTAATTGGAGGTTCTTGAGACTTCATAGTTCTTATTTGAACTGGAGATGTATGGGTTCTTAAAACATAACCATCTTTTGTAAAAAATGTATCTTGCATATCTCTAGCAGGGTGATTTTTGGGTAGGTTTAGGGCTTCAAAATTATGAAAATCATCTTCTACCAATGGGCCACTCTCAACTGAAAAATTTAGTGCTACAAAATAATCTATAATTTTATCCATAACATCTTTTACAGGATGTAAAGCTCCCTTGTCAATTTCATAACCATACAAAGAGACATCAATCTTCTCAGACTCTAGCCTCTTTTGCAAAGCCATATCTTCTAACTCTGCTTTTTTATTTTCAAATATCTCATTTAATAAAACTTTTTTATCATTTAATGACTTTGCAAAATCTTTTTTCTCATTAGCAGGTATATCTTTTAGCTTTGCAAACTCTTTTGATAAAATTCCCTTTTTACCAAATATCTCAACCCTTACAACCTCTAAATCATCTAAAGAAGTGCAATTTTCTATTTTACTCTTTAACTCTTCCAATTTGACCTCTTCTTGAATAAAATTGTGTTATTGTATCTAAATCGACTTATAGCTTTAAAAATTATGCTATAATTACTATTAAAAAAGGTTTAGCATGTGTATTTTTTGTAAAATTGTTGATGGGGAAATTCCAAGTAACAAAGTGTTAGAAAATGATGATTTTTTAGCATTTCACGATATCAACCCAGCCGCACCAATTCATGTATTGGTTATTCCTAAACAACACATAGAATCCTTCAATGAATTACCAGGCGAATTAATGGCAAAAATGACTCCATTTATTCAAGATGTGGTTAAAAAATTAGGTTTAGATATTACAGGTTATAGATTGGTTACAAATATTGGTGAAGATGGAGGTCAAGAGGTTAAACATCTTCATTTTCATATTTTAGGTGGTGGTAAATTGATATGGAAACACTATATCCAAGATGACCCACATAAAAATATTTAAATTCTTAAAAGGAGTAGATTATGGCAAGTGCATTGGTTTTATTAGCAGAAGGTTTTGAAGAAATCGAAGGTGTAACAATAATAGATATTTTACGCAGAGGTGGTATAGAGGTAAATAGTGCTTATTTAGATGATGAGTTTGCAACAAATTTAGTTGTCGGGGCTAATGGTATAACTGTTGAGGCTGATATGCCACTAAAAAGTGTAGTAGTTGATGATTATGATATCGTAGTTTTGCCTGGAGGATGGGGTGGAACAAACCGTTTGGCAGAAAACGAAATGGCTCAAAATATTTTAAAAGAATTTAAAAAAGAGGGCAAATGGCTTGCTGCTATGTGTGCAGCACCTTATGCACTGCATGTTGCAGGAGTTTTAAGTAAAAAATATACTTGCTATCCAAGTGTAGAAGAACAAATAAGACCAAATGATAGAGTGGATGATATTGTAGTAGTAGATGAAAAAGTTATAACATCTCAAGGACCAGCTACTGCAATATGTTTTGCTTTAGAGATAGTTCGTCAATTAGTTGGAGAAGAGAGCTTTAAACAAGTTAAAGATGGAACATTAGCTAAATATTGCCAAGATTAAATCTTGGCAATTAATAGTTTATTTTTCTTTTTTAATTTCTGCTACAATAACACCTCTTAAATCACCAAGTTTAAATCCAAATGCTTTATCATTAGGATAATGCTCTTTTATAATTTTTGAAACTTCTTGATTTGTCTTTTTAATATCACCATGACACTTCATACAGGCATTTTCCACAAGTAAAGGCTTATAAACTCTAGTTGTATTACTATCGACTTTAACTACTTTTGGTTTTAAACTAACATTATTTGAGTTTAATGATTTTTGATACTCTTGCATCACTTTTAAGTCAATATCATCTGGTTTATTGTTTGGATTTCTATATTTAATTGCACTCCTTCTAACTTTTATATTCTTTGGAAAATTCTCCATTGCTTTTTTTGCAACTTCATTTGCTTTAAGAGAGCAAAATTTTGCAGCCTCTACTCCTGTTGGATCTTTTTTTAATCTTTTAGCAACTTCACCTTTTAAAGCTTTTCCAACAATTTTAATATATTTTATTCCCTCCTTCATTATCTTTTTGTCATCATCTATTCCACCCTCTTGGGCAAAAATCAATGTTGTAAATATAACCGATATTAATAACTTTTTTTTCATAATATTTTCTCCTTTTTAATTTAAGAGTTTGATTATATACAAGATTACTTAAATTTATTTATAGTTCTCTTTTTCTAAATTCTCTTTAGCAATTTTATTTGCCAATTTAATACTATCTAATGCATTTTTTAATATCTGTTTTGTAGCACTATATGGCTTAACCCTTAAGTTTGTCTCTTTTCTATCCATAGATTGGTCATTTAATATTTTCATTACATCTTTTTCTAACTCTTTATATATCTCTTCAAACTTCTCTTCAATAAACTTTATATTCATAACTATCTCCTAAT
>CAYPVY010000059.1:0-7795 GCA_964414305.1 uncultured Nitratifractor sp. | reverse complement strand
CAAAGATATATTGATTTTGCAAATGAGAAAAATATTGAATATATTAATAGTTGGACAAACTTTATAACATATAAATTTGACAAAAGTATCAATTCATCACAAATTGCAAATAATTTAATGAAAAAAGGTATAATAATAAGAGATTTATCAAGTTATGGTTTAAATGCTATTAGAATAACAATAGGTCAAGATTGGCAAAATAGTAGGCTTTTAGAAGAGTTAAGCAAGGAAGTTTAGTGCAAAAAGTTTTTGTTTTAAAGAAAAAACCAAAAATAAAACTTAAAAATAAGGTAAAATCTGATATTAATATAGATATTTTATCCATTAAAGAGGCAATGGAAACTTTAGGTATTAAATATAAAAGAGTAGATGAAATTGATATTTACAATATATATCAATTTATACTCAACTCTAACAAGGAGTTAGATTGAATATCAAAGACTACTCTATAGATGAGCTAAAAAAATTAGCATCAGAGATTAGAGAGAAGATATTAGTAACTGTTAGTAAAAATGGAGGGCACTTAAGCTCAACTTTGGGTGCAGTAGATTTAATTGTTGCTATGCATTATGTATTTGATGTTGAAAAAGATCCATTTATTTTTGATGTATCACATCAAGCATATGCTCATAAACTCTTAACCAATAGATGGGATGAGTTTGATACACTTCGTCAATTTGGTGGAATTTGCGGATATACTTCACCTAAGGAGTCTGAGTATGATTATTATAAAGCTGGACATAGCTCTACTTCAATATCATTAGCAGTTGGTGCAGCAAAAGCAATTAAATTAAAAAATGAAGATAGAATACCTGTTGCTTTGATTGGTGATGGCTCTATGAGTGCTGGTATGGTATATGAAGCATTAAATGAGCTTGGCGATAGGAAATATCCAGTTGTTATTATTTTAAATGATAATGAGATGTCAATAGCTAAACCTATAGGGGCTATTAGTAGATATCTATCTAAAAAGATGGCATCACCTTTTTATCAAAAATTTAAAAAGAGAATTGAAAATCTTGTTGAGCAGATGGGAGATGGTGCTACATATATGGCAAAAAGATTTGAAGAGTCATTTAAGCTAATAACTCCTGGAGTATTTTTTGAAGAGTTTGGTTTAGAGTATATAGGACCTGTGGATGGTCATGATTTGGAATCATTGATTGAAACTTTTAAAATTGCAAAAGAGCTTAAAAAACCTGTAGTCATTCACACTCAAACTATTAAGGGAAAAGGATATACGATTGCAGAGGGTCCAAAGGAGCATTGGCATGGAGTTGGACCTTTTGATATAAATAGTGGTAAGAGTTTAAAAAAGAGTTCTAAAAAGAGTGCAACTGCAATATATGGTGAATATCTTTTGGAGTTGTCCAAAAAATATGAAAATATTGTTGGTGTAACAGCAGCTATGCCTGGTGGCACTGGGCTTAGTAAATTAATTGAGCAATTCCCAGATAGATTTTGGGATGTTGCAATTGCAGAACAACATGCAGTAACATCTATGGGACCTTTAGCAAAAGAGGGTTTTAAGCCATTTTGCACAATATATTCTACCTTTTTACAAAGAGGGTATGACCAAGTTATTCATGATATTTGTTTAATGGATTTAGGAGTTGTATTTGCAATAGATAGAGCAGGTATTGTCGGCGAAGATGGAGAGACACATCAAGGTGCTTTTGATGTAAGCTATCTAAGAGCTATACCAAATATGCATTTGGCTGCTCCATTTAATGAAGATAGTTTTAAAAAGATTTTAGATTTTGCTATAAGTTTTGATAGGCCTCTTGCTATTAGATATCCAAGAGGGGCATTTATAAGTGAAGATTTTGAAGTTCCAGAATATGAGCTTGGTAAATCTCATTTGATTGAAGATGGTGAAGAGATATTATTTATTGGATATGGAAATGGTGTAGGTAGAGCAATTGCAACAAAAAAAGAGTTACAAACTATAAATCCTGCTATTTTGGATTTGAGGTTTGTAAAACCATTAGATAAAGATAGATTAAGAGAGTTGTCAAAAAGTTATAAAAGATGGTATGTCTTTAGCGATAGTGCAAAAATGGGAGGTGTGGCAAGTGCTATAGAGGAATTTTTACAAGATGAAAATATATTAGATATAAAGGTTGATACCTTTGAGTATGAAGATAATTTTATTACTCATGGTAAAACTGAATTAGTTGAAGAGTCATTAGGTCTTTTACCATATCAAATTGCAAAAAAAATTCAAAATAATATAAAAGGAAGTAAATGAAAGAGTATATTTTTACTAGTGAATCAGTAACAGAAGGTCATCCAGATAAAATGGCAGATCAAATTAGTGATGCTATTTTAGACTATATAATAGAGCGTGATAAAAATGCAAGAGTTGCTTGTGAGACACTTGTTAGCAATGGTTTTTGTGTAATAACAGGTGAGCTAAAAACTACAACTTATGCTCCAATGCAAGAGATTGCAAGAGAGGTTATTAGAGAGATAGGTTATACTGATGCAACATTTGGATTTGATTATAGGAGTGCTGGTGTTTTAAATGGTATTGGAGAGCAGAGTGCAGATATCAACCAAGGCGTAGATCAAGATAGTGGAGAGATAGGAGCTGGTGATCAAGGGCTTATGTTTGGTTATGCTTGTGATGAGACCAAAGAGCTTATGCCTCTTCCTATTCTTTTGGCACACAAAATTACTGCAAAATTAGCAGAAGTTAGAAAAAATAGCACACTTCCATATCTAAGACCTGATGGAAAAGCTCAAGTTAGTGTTTTATATAGAGATGGAAAACCAGTAGAGGTAAAAACTGTAGTTGTTTCTACTCAACATGCTCCAGAAATCGATCAAAAACAGTTGCATAAAGATATAATAGATGAAGTAATCAAAGCTGTTATACCAAAAGAGCTTTTGGCTGATGATATTGTGTATCATATCAATCCAACTGGTAGATTTGTAATAGGAGGACCACAAGGAGATGCTGGGCTTACTGGTAGAAAGATTATTGTTGATACATATGGAGGAAGTTGCCCACATGGAGGTGGAGCTTTTAGTGGAAAAGATCCAACAAAAGTTGATAGAAGTGCAGCTTATGCCGCAAGATGGGTAGCAAAAAATCTAGTTGCTGCTGGAGTGAGTAGTAAAGTAACAATTCAAATTGCATATGCAATTGGAGTAGTTGAACCAGTATCGATAATGGTGGACACTCACGGCGATGATAGGTTTGATTCTAAGCTACTAGAAGCATGTGTTAGAGATATTTTCGACCTAAGACCAGCAGGGATTATAAAAGAGTTGGATTTATTAAGACCAATCTATAAGAAAACTGCTGCTTATGGGCATTTTGGTAGAGAATTGGATGAGTTTAGTTGGGAAAAAACAAATAGGGTTGATGAGATAAAATCCTACTTAAATATAAAAAATTAGATTTTTTTTACTAACTTTAAAATAAAATTTAAGATGTTGTGATATAGTGTTATTACAACTTAATAAAAGGAGATGAATATGGCAGTAATTATTACAGATACTTGTATTAACTGTGCAGCTTGTATAGATGAGTGCCCAGTTGAAGCAATTGTTGATGAGGATGATAACCCAACAGGAGAAGAGATTTATTATGTATATCCAGATAAATGTGTTGAATGTGTAGGTTATCATGATGTTCCTGCTTGTGCAGAGGCTTGTCCTACTGAAGGATGTATCCAATGGGGTCCTTGTGAAGAAGGTATGACTTGCTCTGAAAATAGAGGTGAGCCAGGAACACCTGTTATTGAAGATTAATAAACTTTTTATTGCAACTTCGTATTATACGAGGTTGCAACTACTTTAACTACTTTTTAAAAACTTCTCTTTTAAAGATATAAATTTAATATTAGATTAATTCTATTTATGATATTATCTCATCCAAATTTTAACTAAAGGTAGATAGAAGATGGCAATAGAGCAGACACTATCAATTATAAAACCTGATGCAGTAGCAAAAGGCGTAATTGGAAAGATAATAGATAGATTCGAGAGTAATGGCTTAAGAGTTGCAGCTATGAAAAAACTTCAACTAACAAAAGAAGAAGCAGGTGCATTTTATGAAGTTCATAAAGATAGACCTTTCTTTGGAGAATTAGTTGAATTTATGGTAAGTGGTCCTGTGGTTGTTTCTGTATTAGAAGGTGAAAATGCAGTAGCTAAAAATAGAGAATTAATGGGTGCTACTAATCCTCAAGAAGCAGAGCCTGGAACAATTAGAGCTGATTTTGCTGAAAGTATAGATGCAAATGCAGTTCATGGAAGTGATTCTTTAGAAAATGCTAAAAAAGAGATAGCATTCTTTTTTAGTAAAATTGAGATACATTAATGGATATAAGCTTTTTTAAAATAAAGCAAAATCCATTAGATATTAATTATACAAAAGATAATTTTTCTCTAATAGGAAAATTAGAGAGAATTAATAGAGATTGTGTAAAATTAGATACAACCTTTAAAACATCTGTTGATGTGGTTTGCAATAGATGTGGAAAAGAGTTTAAGATTGATGCTAATTATCCTTTAGAGCTTATTTTAAGTGATGGAAGGTATAATAGCAATAAAGATATAGATGTAGTTGAATTTTTTGATAAAAAGATAGACTTTGATTATATTATCAATAGTGAAATTGCATCTATAAAAGGTGATTACAACTTATGTAATAGTTGTAAAGATAGTGATGAAATATTAGAGATTGAATTTTAAATAGAAAGGATTAATTATGGCAGTTCCTAAGAGAAGACATAGTAAGACAAGAGCAGCAAAAAGAAGAACACACTACAAAGTAAAACTTCCTAGACCTATTAAAGATGCTGATGGAACATGGAGAATGCCTCATAGAATGAACTTGACAACTGGTGAATATAAGAGTCAAGACTAATTTATGAGTGATATTACTATTGCTATTGATGCAATGGGTGGGGACTTTGGTCCAGAGCCCATAATTGAAGGATTAACTCAAGCTTTAGATGAAAAAAGATTTAAAGCAATTTTAGTTGGCAATAAAGATGAAATATTGTCATACTTACCACAATACTACCTAGATGATAAAACTGTTGAAATAATTAATTGCAAAGATGTTATATCTATGAGTGATTCAGCTACTGATGCTTTAAAAAGAAAAGACTCATCTATTTATAAAGCTGTAGAGTGTGTTAGAGATAATAGAGCAGATGCAGTAGTTAGTGCAGGGCATAGTGGTGCAACTATGGCTTTGGCTACATTAAGAATTGGTAGATTATCTAATGTAAGCAAACCTCCATTAGCCACACTTATGCCAAACAAAGATTTAGGCAAGTCTTTACTTCTGGATGTGGGTGCAGTAACTGATTGTAAAGCTAAGAATTTATATGAGTTTGCAGTTATGGGTAAGGCTTATGCAAAAGAGGTTATGAATATATCTAATCCAAGAATTGGTCTTTTGTCAAATGGTGAAGAGGATACAAAGGGTAATGATTTAACCAAAGAGGCTTTTCCAATGTTGCAAGAAATTGAAGGTTTTGTTGGTAATGTTGAAGGTAGAGATATATTCAATGGTTCTGTAGATGTTATAGTAACAGATGGATTTACTGGTAATATAGTTTTAAAAACTAGTGAGGGTGTAGCATCGACAATAATTGAATTAATGAGAAAAAATATTAAAAAATCAATCCCTGCAAAAATAGGTGCATTATTGATGAAAAGAAAGGTATTTAAAACCTTAAGAAAACAAACAGATTATGCTGAGTATGGTGGAGCCCCACTTTTGGGTATCAAAGGGTGTGCAATTGTTAGTCATGGAAGCTCAAACTCAAAAGCTATAAAAAATGCTATTTTCCAGGCTATAAAATTTAGCAGTTCAAATATAAATCAAAGAATAGAAGAGGAGCTATTAAATAATAGTTAAATCCTATTTTTAGGAATCCTTAAAATTTGCCCCTCTTTTATATTATTTGTATTGTCAATTCTATCTATATTTGCTTCATAAATAATATTACTCATATTTTTATCTCCATAATATTTTAATGCTATATCTGATAGCTTCTCATCTTTTGATACTCTATGTAACCAAATATCTGAGTAATTTTTAAGGATATTTGGTGTGTATATTAAATCTACTAATATTTTTGATTTAGAATTGATTTTATGAACTAATGAATCACTTTTGTTTATTATTAATTTAATATTTTCACTCTCTAAATTTAAGTTTTTAGGAATGTCAATTTTTGCTTGATAAACTCTATCTACAAATTTTTTTATTTTTATATTGTTACTTATCTCATACTCTTTATCATCTATAACCAATGATATTCTATCTTTAGGAGATAAATTAATATTAGTAATTTTGACTATCATAGAGTTATCAACAATATCAAAATAGTATTTATGCATAGGTATTAACATTTTTTTCACCTTTTGTTTTTTATTTATTATAGCATAAAATCGAAATAAAAAAATAAATATTAAGAAAAATATTTAAAATATGTGAAAAAAGTGTATATATTTTACACATTTATGACACTCATATATAAACTTAATTTTATATAATATTATTAAAAAGAGGAGGTGTGTTATGAAAAGAAGTTTTATATTTGTAATTTGTTTAGCTATTTTAGTGCTTGTGGTGGAGGTGGAGAAGAAAATATAAATTTAGAAAAAATAGAGATAAAAGATATACTTAAAAAAAATAGCTGGTATGAAGTGTGTAATAATTAAAGCTATAAATTTGATTTTTATAATAAGAAATATATAAAAACAATATATAATGATACTAATTTTATTAATAAAAAAGAGAGTTTAACATATGAAATAATTGATTATAATGATATAGGATTTGAGACTAAAAATGAGATATGTAAATCTTCTAAAATTTTAATACTAGATGAGAATAATACCATAAATACTAATTTGATACTATTTGAGTGCATAAATAAAGCTAATAGCAATGAAATAAATCTAATATCTGCTTGGAAGAGTAAAAAATTGGCAAAACAAAATATAGAAGAGTGTATTCAATAACTTAATATATTTTAGTTTAATTTTTAAAATATTTATAAAAATTTAATAAATTATACAACTAAACAATTGTATAGTTGTATGATAATTTTTATAAGGTAAGAGAGTTTTTTATCTCTTACCCCTAAGCTCTATCTATAAGTTCTATCATATCTCTCTTCGTCATCCATCTCTTTACCAATCATAGCACCAGCAACTGCACCACCTGCAGCACCAATTATCGCATCTCTATGATTTCCAACCATTGCACCAGCAACTGCACCAACAGTTGCACCAGTTGCTGCTCCTCCAGCAGTATTAGATATCGCACATCCACTAAATATTAGTGAAATTAGTGCAAATGTAGCTAAGATAATCTTTTTCATATTAAACTCCTTATATAAAGATAATATTAATATAACATATTATTGTAACAAAATTGTGGAATTTTATGAAAGTTAATAAGTTGGTAAATATATTTTGTAGATAATGCTAGGTAGAATTATTCTACCTCAGCATCGATAACATCGTCGTCATCTTTTTTCGCTTGTTGCTCACCTTGTGTGCTACCACCTTGGTTAGCTGCTGCAGCTTGTTGTGCTAATGTTTGATTATGTGTGTTTAATTCATTTACTTTAGCTTCAATTTGCTCTTTTGTTGCATTTTCATCTTTAATTAATGCTTCAAGTTCGCTAATAACTTTTTCGATTGTAGCTTTTAGACCTGCCTCAACTTTTTCACCAAGTTCACTTAATGTTTTTTTAGTTTGGTGAATTAGAGCATCTGCTTGGTTTTTAGCTTCTACAAGAGCTTTTCTTGC
>CAYPVY010000058.1:5391-7808 GCA_964414305.1 uncultured Nitratifractor sp. | reverse complement strand
TATAGGCAAATATAGCCATTATAAGCATCAAAACAAATAGAATATGATTTAATATTGCTTTATCAACTGCAAAAGCTACAAATTTTCTTATCAATATAGCTCCTCATTGCTTAGATTTTGAAATAACTCTTTTGTAGAGTTTTCTTTTTTTGGTTTTGATACATTTTTAGGTGTGTTACTTTTTTTAGGTTTAGAAGTTTGTTTATATTTTTTAAATATCTCTTTAGGTGTTTGTGGTTTTGGTAATTCTTGTTGTTCTTCATAAACACTTTGTTTAATCTCTTTTGGTTTATATTCAAATAGTGGGTCAATGATTGTGTTTTTATATTTTAGTTTTTCAATTTTTAGTTTTAGAATATTTCTTTCTTCTTTTAATGCATTTATTTGGATAGATAATTTTTGTATATTTCTACTTGTATAGTATAATTCATTTGCTACATATACTTTTATTAACAATAAAGACAAGATAAAAAGTGTAATAATGATATATTTAAATTTCATAACTAATCCTTAAATTTAAATACTCTTAATTTTGCACTTCTGCTTCTAGGGTTTTTTTTGATTTCATCATTTGAAGCAGTGATTGGCTTTTTATTTATCTCTATACCTAAATGGTTATTAGAACCACAAACACATTTATAAATATCAGGTGGGCATATACATTTTTTTGCCCATTTCTTAAATCTTTGTTTAACTATTCTATCTTCTAAAGAGTGAAATGTAATTAATGCAATTATAGCACCCTTTGGTTTTTTTGTCTCTAATGTATCTAAAAGTTTATTAATTTCATCTAATTCTTCATTTACTTCAATTCTTATTGCTTGAAAGTATGTGGTTGCTGGGTGTATTTTTCCTTTTTTGGGAGTTACTTTTTGTATGATATCGCTTAATTGAATATTGCTCGTAATGACTCTATTTTTTCTATACTCTACTATCTCTTTTGCCACTTTGTATGCATTTTTTGCCTCTGCGTAATCTCTAAAAATTTTAGTTAATTGCTCTATTGAGTATGAGTTTACGATATCTTTAGCACTTATTGGATTTGATTTATCCATTCTCATATCTAAATTATCGCTATCAAATCTAAAACCTCTATCACTTTTATCTAACTGCAAAGATGATACTCCAAAATCTGCTAAGACTCCACTAATATTATCAAAATCAATCTCTTTTATTTTTTGAGAAAAACTCCCTTTTAATAATTTAACTCTATCTTTGAATGGCTCTAAACGCTTTTTACTAAACTCCAATGCTTCATCATCTCTATCTATACCATATAAAAAGAGATTTTTATTATTTTTTAAAATATGATATGAGTGTCCAGCATAACCTAAGGTGCAATCAATAAATTTTCCATCTTTAATATCTTTGAATATATCGACAACTTCATTTAGCAAAACTGGAATATGTGGCACATTGTTTATATTTTCCAAGCTATTCTCTTTTTTAATGATATAATAACAAAATAGATATAAGAGATATTTAAGTTTTAGTTGACAGCTTGACAAAAAATTGAAAATAAATTTAATTTATAAGATATTAGATATCTAATTTATGGTATCATACTAAAAAATAGAAATTTTTTTTAATTGATAATATATTGTCAAATTTAACTTAAAGGCTATCTTATGAAAGCAAAAGAGATTCAAACTAGATTGAATATAATAAAACTA
This sequence comes from uncultured Nitratifractor sp., assembly GCA_964414305.1. GTDB lineage: Bacteria > Campylobacterota > Campylobacteria > Campylobacterales > Sulfurovaceae > JAADEQ01. Next base: position 6,135 of record CAYPVY010000058.1, on the reverse strand, counting down.
GCTACTACTATTGGAGATCATGATGTAATTATATTACAAACAGATAAATTAAAAGAAGTAAATAGCTCAAAATTAAATGAAATAATTTCTTTGCTTTATGGTAAAAATTATAGACAAGCTTTATATTTAATAAAAAATTATCTATCTGAAATGGGGACAGTTAGTGATTTTGAAGTTGATGATGGTTTGGAAGAGGGAGAAAAGGTTTTAGATATAGAAGATATGCTTAGAATGAGTCCTCTTGCTAAAGATACAATAAAAGAGTATAAAAGAACAATATATACAAATGATGATTTAGAAACTTTTGCTAAAAATATAGAAAAGCCTTTAAATGATGAGTATAAAGAGATTTTCTCTTCTAAAGAAGATGATAAAAATGATTTTATTAAAGATATTGAAGAAGAAGCAAAAGATAATTTAAAAGCTAAAGCTCAAAAGAGTGAAGATAAAGAGTTAGATAGTGAACAAATAGAGAAGTTAAATAGTGCAATTGATAGTGCAAATAGTGATACTCCGCTAGATGAGATAAGTTCTGAAGTTTTAGGAGTTAAGAAAAACTCTTCTAGATTATCAAAATATAAAAAACTAAGAGAAAAATTTGCTAAAAAAGAGCCTAAGAAGGGTGGTGATAGTAGTATTGAAGAGTTTAAGAGTTCACAAATTGCTAAAAAAGTAGTAGAAAATGTTCAAAAAGATACAAATTTAGATGATAGCAGTAATAAAATTGATGAAATTAAAGATATA
>CAYPVY010000058.1:3414-5291 GCA_964414305.1 uncultured Nitratifractor sp. | reverse complement strand
AAAGAGATTGAAACTAAGGATAAAGATAATCTTAAAGAAGAGATTAAAAATTCAAATGAACCTAAACTAAATGATAACACTACAAAAATTAAAGAAGATAAACAATCAACACCTGAATCTGAGAATAAGAGTGATAAAGATATAATCTTCTCCCCAATTCCACACTTAGAACAAAAATTTAGACAAGCTTTTATAACTTATCCTCCAGTTAAAGAGAGTGATTCTTGGTGTAGCGAAGTAGTTAAGTTTTTAAAATTTGCATCTAGTAATAGTTTTACCCAAAGAGATGTAAAAATATTGATGGATGATTATTATCTCTATTTAGATAAAGGAGATATTGCTAAAGCTGCACAAATTTTACTTTTAGCAGCATCAACAGATGCAAATTTTGCTAAATTTATTTTAGCAAGAGAGTTATTTAGTGGCAAAGTAATAGTTAGAGATATTAAAAAGTCATTTGAGTTGATGAAATCTCTTGCAAACGAATTCTATCCAGATGCTGTATGTGATTTAGCACAATTTTATGAGTATGGAATAGGAGTTCCAAAAGATAAAAATGTAGCTTTAAAACTATATGAAAAAGCTTTTCAATTGGGTGTAAATAGAGCTACTAAACATATCAATAGATTAAAAGAGTCAAATGGATTATTATCTTCTATATTCAAATTAAAACTAAAAAAATAGCTATTACTTTTTTAGTTTTTTTATTGCTTGATATGCTACATTTATCATGATATCTATTTCATTTTTTGTTATTATATAAGGTGGCATAAAATATATTGTATTTCCTAGAGGTCTAAGTAAAACTCCATGTTGTAAACCATAAGTGTAAACTTGTAAACCTATTCTATCATTAGTGCTAAATCCATCTATATCAAGTGCTGCAATCATACCAGTTTGACGAATATTTTTAACATAAGGTATATCTTCAAATATTTTAAGAGAATCTTTTATATATTGGGATAGAACTTTATTTTTGTTAATAGTATCTTCTTTTTCAAATAGTTCTAATGTAGCAATAGCTGCACTACAAGCTAGAGGATTTCCAGTATAGCTATGAGAGTGTAAAAAAGATTTATTTTTACTATAATCACAATAAAACTCACTATATATTTCATCTGTTGTTAATACTACTGATAGAGGTAGATATCCTCCTGTTAGTCCTTTTGATAGTGTCATAAAATCTGGAGTTATATTTGCTTGTTGCGTTGCAAACATAGTTCCACTTCTGCCAAAGCCTGTCATAATCTCATCTACAATCAAGTGAATATCATATTGTTTTGTTAATTCTCTAGCACCTTCTATATATTTTGGATGATACATATGCATATTTCCAGCACCTTGAATGAGCGGTTCTATAATAAAAGATGAAATATTTTTATGATGTTGTTTTAATATATCTTCTAACTTTTCTAATGCTATATTTGCTTCTTTTATAGTTGCATCTTTAGGGACTGGAGTTTGTAAATTTTTTATTAGAAGTGGTTTGTATGTATCTTTATATAGTGTTACATCACCTACACTTAGGGCTCCAAGAGTTTCTCCATGGTAGCTATTTGTCAATGAAAGAAAAGTATCTTTATATATACCCTTATTTCTATAATAGTGATAACTCATTTTTAATGCAACTTCAACTGCACTAGAGCCATTATCGGCAAAAAATACTTTTTTTAAGCCTTTTGGTGTAATATCTACTAATTTTTGTGCCAAATTGATGGCAGGTTTGTGTGTAAAACCTGCTAAAATTACATGCTCAAGTGTCTCTAGTTGTTCTTTTATTTTAGAATTAATATACTCATTTGAGTGTCCAAAAATATTTACCCACCAACTACTAATTGCATCTATATATTTATTACCATCATAGTCATAGAGATATA
>CAYPVY010000058.1:0-3314 GCA_964414305.1 uncultured Nitratifractor sp. | reverse complement strand
ATGATTGGTTGGATGCAAAAAAATAACAAACTTTTAGTTCCTACTATGTGGATTGCAGCCATTGCATTTATTGGAGCTGGTGCTGTAAACTGGGGTAGTGTAAAGCTAGGTTCTAGTGCAAACAGTGTTGCTAAAGTAGGCGATATAGATATACCAAACTATAAATTTAATTTTAATTACAATAGACTTTATAGAGAGTATCAAAATAGATTAGGTAACAAGTTTGATAGAAATAAAGCAAATGAGCTAGGTTTAGGAAGAATTGTTTTAAATAATTTAATTAATGAAGGATTATTATTAAATTTTGCTAAAGATGAAGGAATTATAGTTACTGATAAAGAGGTTGGTGATGAGATAGCAAAATCTGGTAGATTTAACAACCCAGATGGAACATTTAATAAACAAGCTTATGAAGCTTTTGTTAGAAATATGGGTATGAAAATCAAAGATTTTGAAAAAATAGTAAAAGATGAGCTAACTATTAGAAAGCTTGTAAAACTGATTGACATTAAACCACTTCCATTTGAAAAAGAGGCTATATCTTCGGCATTTAATGTATCTGATAAAATTAAATATAGTGTTATTAACTCTAAAGATATAAATGTTACCCTAAATGAAGATGATATTAAAAAGTTTTGGGAGAAAAATAAAGATAAATATCTAACAAAAACAAAATATAATTTAGAGCTTTTATGGACAAAAGCAAATGATGTTAATATTACAGACTCTGAGATTAAAAAGTATTACTTAGAGAATAATTTTAACTATGCTGATGCAAATGGTAAAATAAAAGAGTTAAAAGATGTAAGAGATCAAGTTATTAATGATTTAAAATTAAGTAAGATTAAAAAAAGTGCTTTGATTGAGAGAAGTAAGTTTAAAAAAGGAAAAATCAAGGCTAATGAAAGTGTAGTTTTAACTCTAGGTGATAAAAAATTTAATAATGATATTTGGAAGAGTATAAAAGAGGCAAAAGAGGGTGAATATTTAAAGCCAAAAGCTTTAAAAGATTCTTTTGTAACAATACATATCAAATCAATACAAAAACCAAAAATTATGAGTTATGAAGAGGCAAAAGAGTATGCAAAAGCTGATTTAGAAAAAACTATTAAGAGTAATAAACTTGAAGAATTGGCTAATAATATGTTGGATAAAAATAGTAGTTTAGAGCTTGAAAGTAAAGATTATATATCGCCTTCTAAGTTTACAGTTTTGCCAAAATTGACACCTCAAGATAGTATAAAAGTAAGTCGTTCAATATTTAGTAACTTAAAAAGCTCTGGTAAAGTAAATATTGATGGTGGAGTTGTAGTATATAAAATAATTGATCAAAAAATTTCTGAAAATAATAATACTATAAGTGATAAGGAGTTATCTGCAATTAAAAGTAATGAGTTAACTTCAAATTTGATTACAAATTTAAAATCAAAATATGGTGTTGAGTTATATAGAAAGGACATTAAATGAGTAATACAATTTTAGCAATAGATATTGGTTCTATGGCTATTAAAGCTGTAATTGCAGATATTGACGAAATTGGTGATATAAAAGTATTGGGTCATGGAGTGGCTCCTTCTCAAGGTGTTAAAAAAGGTATTATTACAAATATTGATTTAGCTTCTAAGTCAATTAGACAAGCTGTGAATGATGCAAGAAGAATTGCTGGAAATAATATATCTTCAGCTGTTGTATCAATTTCAAGTGCATATACAAAAAGCACAAATTCAATCGGTATAATAAATATATCTCAAAAAGATATAACTATTAAAGAGATTAATAGAGTAATGGAGACTGCACTTTATAATGCAGATATACCTAAAGAGTATGATGTTTTACATGTATTACCATATAATTTTAAGGTAGATGATCAAACAAATATTGAAGACCCATACAATATGAATGCAAGTCGTATGGAGGTTGAGACACATATTATTATTGCTCAAAAATCTAGTCTTAGTAATTTAAAAAAGGCTATTGTATCAGCTGGTTTGGAGATTGAATCTATTGTATTAGACTCATATGCTTCAGGTCTATCTACTATGAGTAATGATGAGTCAACTTTGGGTGTTGCAGTATTAGACTTAGGTGGACAGACTAGCTCTTTGTCTATCTTTAAAAATAAGTCTCTTAGATATAACAATTTTATACCAGTAGGCTCTAACCATATTACAAATGATATTTCTATAGCTTTGCATACTCCATTAAATGTTGCAGAGAGTTTAAAGAGAAATCATGGAAATTTAATAGAAATAACAGATGATATTTTGGAGTTACCAATAATTGGCGATGAAGATAATAAAAACTCTATTCCTTTAAAAGTTGTTCAAAATGTTATTATTTCAAGAGTAGAAGAGACTTTGCTAATTTTGGCTAAATATTTAGAAAAAAGTGGGCTAAAAGATAATATAGGTGCAGGAGTTGTTTTAACTGGTGGAATGACAAAATTAAAAGGTATGAGAGATTTTGCTCAATCTGTTTTTCCTGGTTATTCAGTAAGAATAGGTGTTCCCCAACAGTTAAAAGGTCTTTTTGATAATTTAAAAGGACCTGAAAATTCAACAGTTATTGGACTTATACTTTATAAAGCAGGAGCTCATACACAATATGAGATTGATAATAAAAAAAGATTATTACACCATAAGGAGGAGCATAATAGTTTAAAGAAAGATTTTGAAGATACTGGATTTGTTAGTGAGGTTGCGGATGATGATTTGATTAAAAGTTCATCAGGAAGTGATAATAGTTCAGGAACTATTATGTTTACCGATTTACCAGGTGTAGATAGCAATAGAGGCGACTTATTGTCTAAAGTTAAAAATTGGATAAAACAACTATTTTAAATAAGGAGAACAAATGGAAAATTTTGAAATTGAAGTAATGGATAATAGTGTAGCACCAGCAGAAGGAGCAGTTATCAAAGCAATTGGAGTTGGTGGAGGCGGTGGTAATATGATAAACCACATGGTAGGTCAAAAGATTTCTGGAATTAGCTTAATTGCAGCAAATACTGATGCACAAGCACTTGATAGTTCACTTGCACCATATAAAATTCAAATTGGAAAGAATGTTTCTCGTGGTCGTGGGTGTGGAATGGTGCCAGAAAAAGGTAAAGAAGCAGCTCAAGAGGCATATGATGAGATAAAAGAGGCTATAAGTGGTGCAGATTTAGTATTTATTGCAGCAGGTCTTGGTGGTGGAACTGGAACTGGTGCTGCTCCAGTAGTTGCACAAGCTGCTAAAGATATTGGTGCTTTAACTGTTGCAGTAGTTACAACTCCATTTAAATTTGAAGGTAGAAAAAGAACTAAACTTGC
>CAYPVY010000057.1:0-7817 GCA_964414305.1 uncultured Nitratifractor sp. | reverse complement strand
AAGGTCTATTAGAAGGTAAATATGATGACCTTCCAGAAGCAGCATTCTATATGGTAGCAGGAATTGATGAAGTTCTTGAAAAAGCTGAAAAATTAAAAGAGAAGGCTTCTTAAGTCTAAAGGATTAGTATGAGCACTATTAAGTTGGAGATTGTAACACCTCATGGTGTTATATATAATGATGATGTTAAAATGGTAACTCTTTGTGGTAAAGATGGTGAATTTGGAGTATTACCAGGACATGCAGCATTAGTTAGCCTTTTGGATGCAGGAGTAATATCAGCAACTACAGATGATAATAAAGAGATAGTAGTTGCTATAAATGGTGGTTATGCAAAGGTATCTGAAGATAAGGTTAGCTGTATTGTAGATGGTGCAGTGGCTATAACTGACGAAGAGGGTCAATTGAGTGAAAATTTAGAAAAGGCTAAAGAGTTACTTAAAAAAGCTCAAACTAGTGATACAGCTATAGCAACTGCTGTAAGCAAAATAGAATCAATTAAAAAGAAATGACTATAACACAATATTTTGAACAGAGTGGTTTTATAACATATTTAGTTATAGGAACCCTCTCTATATATTTTATAGCTACTTTGTCAATTTTTATCTATAGATATAGAGCAATATCTAGAAGATTAAAACTAGAGCAAGAGGCACTCGCAAAATTATATAACTCATTAGATACTACACCTGATTCTACTTCTATATTATATAATTATTATAATAGATCAGATGGAAGTTTGGATAAGATATTTAAAGCCGCAATAAGTGATACAATAAGAGTCTCTACAAAAGGTTTAACTCAATTAGGAATTATGGCTTCTACATCTCCTTTTATAGGATTGTTTGGAACAGTAGTTGGTATCTTAGATGCATTTAGTAGATTGGGTAATATAAAAAGTGCATCATTAAATATTGTTGCTCCTGCAATAAGTGAAGCTCTAATTGCAACAGCAGTTGGTATATTTGTAGCAATTTTTGCTTACTCTTTTAATTTATTATTAAAAAGAAAAGTATATGAACTCAACTCAACCTTAGAGTCCTCAGCAGAGATATTAGTAAGTAGGAGTGAGTAGTGAATTGGGATGATGAACCAGATTTAAATATTACTCCTTTTGTTGATGTAATGCTGGTTCTAATGGCAATTTTAATGGTTACTGCACCTACAATTAATTATCAAGAAAAGATTGACTTACCAGAGGGAACAAAATCTAACAAAGTCCAAAAAGAATCAACCGTTACTATTAGAATGGATGCTAATAAAAATATATATTTTGGTAAAGAGAGATTTACTTTAAGTAATTTTAGAGACTCTTTTATGTTAAAATCAAAAAATTTTAATCCAAATACAACAGTTTTTATTAGAGCAGATAAACATTTAGCTTATGGTGATGTCATTTTTTTATTAAAAAGTGTAAAAGATGTTGGTTTTAATAAGGTATCATTAATAACAGAATGAATCGTTTAAAATTTGAAGCAATTGCATCTTCAGTATTAATATATTTAATTATTATTGTTACGATTTTTAGTATTGCTCTATATTCTCCAGATAAAAAAGAGTATAAAAATTTTGTCGATAAGAAATCAGAGATAATTGAAGTCTCTTTGGGCTCTCCAGTTAAAAGTCATAATAACATAAGTAATAAAAAAAATAGTAATAAACAAGATAAAAAAAGCTCTAAAAAAGATGAACAAAAACACAAAAAGATAAAAAAAGTAAGAAACATTCATACAAAAGAGCCTATTAAAAAGAGAGTTCCTACTAAACCTAAAAATAGTAAAACAAAAACTCCAAAGATTGCACAAAAAAAGAGTTCTCAAAAAGAAGCTACAAAAACTACTCATAAAAAAAGCATTAAAAAACAAACTCCAAAAGCTAGTTCACTATTTAAAAATCTTCCAAATTCTATAAAAGATGACAAACCAATCGTTAGTAATAAGGGTAAGAGTGGTAAAAGTTTGAAAAAATCAAATCAAGGTAAAGGTATAGTAAATAGATATTTTGCAAAAGTTCAATCTATTCTAAAGGGTTGGCCAGCACAAAGTAATTTTGCTGGTGAAAAAGTAAGAGTAGAATTGACAATATATCCATCTGGACTATTTGATTATAAGATTTTATATCGCTCATTAAATCCAGAATTTAATAAATCTCTAAAGGCTTATTTAGACCAATTAAAAAAAGTAGGTTTTGGTCCACATTCAAATCCAAAACCATATAAAATTATAGTAGAATTTATTGCAAAAGCATAAGATTATTTAGAAAATCAATTTTTTTTAAAAAAGTAATACTATTTAATATAACTTTTATAAGCTTCTTGATAAAATCAAAGAAAAGTAAGGATTTTAAAATGCGATACTTTTTAACACTAATACTTTTTATTTCATATCTTTTTTCTAATCAACCAGATGCAGTTATGAAGATTGAAAAAGAGGTTGACCAAAGAGCTACAATAACAATAATTGGTGCAAAAGATATTCCTTCAAAGTTTAAAAAAGAGATAAATAGATTATTTAAAGCTGATTTTAGTATTAGTGGGCATTTCTTGGTAGAAGATAATAATTTAACAAATATTCCATATTCAGCTTTACCAATACAACTTACTACAAATAGTAAATATACACTTTTATATAATTTTGAAAAGACTCCAAACAATGGCTCTACAATTAAAATAAAGCTTTACAAAGGTAGTCCGAAAAAATTAGTATTAAGTGGAAGTTACTCAGTATCTAGAATTGAAAAGACACCTTTTCTTATTCATAAAGCAGTTAGTGAGATTAATAATGAAGCTAAATATCCACCAATTGATTGGATAAATAGATATGTTGTTTTATCTAGATATACAGGAGCTAAAAGGACAGATATAATACTTGCTGATTATACATTTACTTACCAAAAAACTATTATTAAAAACGGATTTAATATGTTTCCAATTTGGGCAGATGATAAGCAAAAAGCGTTATATTATAGCAATTATGCAGGAGATACCCTAAAGCTATATAAATTAAATATTTATTCAGGAGAAAAAAAGCTAATAACAACTTCCCATGGAATGCTAATATGCTCTGATGTAAGCAAAGATGGAAGTAAGCTTTTATTAACTATGGCACCAGAGTCTCAACCAGATATATATCTATTTAGTAATGGCAAAGCAACAAAACTTACAAAGTTTAGTGGTATTGATGTAGGTGGTAAATTTGCAGATAATGAATCAAGCGTTGTATTTGTATCAAATAGATTAGGTAATCCAAATATTTTTAAAATGCCTATAACTGGTGGTGCTGTTACTCAAATAGTTCATCATGGAACAAATAATAGTTCAGTTGATGCAAATAATGATCAAATTGTCTATTCAAGTAAAGAGGGACCAAAATCTTTTAATATATATTTAACTAACACACAAGGGAGCCAAACTAGACCACTTACAAGTGGAGGTATAAATCAATTTCCAAGATTTAGCAAAGATGGTAATATAGTAATGTATATAAAAAGAACTCCTCAAGGCAATTCTATCGGATTTGTAAATATAAGTGCAAATAGAAGTGAAACATTTAAATTGGGTATTAATCGTATTCAATCAATTGATTGGTAAAGGAATGAAAATGAAAAGAGTAGTATTATTTTGTTCACTTTTTGCTATATCTGTTTTAAATGCAGAACAATCAGTATATGCAGATAGTGATTATATAGACCCAGAAGTAGTAGCAAAAAAGAATAGTAGAGAGATATTTATATTAAAGCAAAAAATATCTCAATTAAAAGAGTCAATTGATGGTCTAAAAACAATCATAAATGGTCAAAATACTCAAATAGAGCAATTAAAACAAAAAATAGAGGCTTCATCAAATTTAGAAAAGATTATTAATCAATTATCACAAAGAGTTGCAACTTTAGAATCTAAAGGTTTGGCAACAAATAGCCTTGCTGATAATAATAGCTTAGAAAAAAGTAATAATCAACCAAATATAAAAGAGAATAAGCCTACAAAAGAAGAGAAAAATATTATAAAAATTGATAAAAAATTATCATCTAAAGAGTTGTATAAAAAAGCTGTTTTAGATTTTACAAAATCAAAATTAACTACAGCAAAAAAAGAGTTTAGCCAACTTCTAAAGCGTTCATACAAAAAAGCTGCAGTTCATTTCTATTTAGGAGAGATCGCATATAAAAATGGAAGATACAAAGAGGCTATTACTCATTATCAAAAGAGTGCAACATTAGATGAAAATGCAAATTATATGGATAAACTATTATTGCATACTGCAATATCTTTGAAAAATAAGGGTAAAAATGCAGACGCAAAAGTATTTTTTAAAGCAGTAGTAGATGGCTATCCAAATAGTAACTCTGCTAAAGAAGCGAAAAAATATTTAAAATAAAATTTTATAAGCTAAATATTATATAAATTAGTTAAAATCGATTATTATTTTAGAAAGGATTTTTATGGCAATTAAAGAAGAAAACAGTGTTGTAGGTATTGAATATACATTAACAGAGGCTGGAAAAGATGAAGTATTAGATAGTAATAAAGGTGGACAACCTTTAGAGTTTGTAATGGGTAAAGGACAAATTATTCCTGGTCTTGAAAAAGGTCTAGTTGGTATGAAAGAGGGTGAGAGTGCAGATATTTTAGTAAAAGCTGAAGATGCTTATGGTTTAAGAGATGAAAATGCAATTCAAAAGCTTCCAAGAGAGCAATTTGAAGGTATAGATTTACAAAAAGGTATGTCTTTGTATGGTCAAGGACAACAAGGTGAAACTATTCAAGTAACAGTTGTTGATTTTGATGATGAGAGTGTAACTGTTGATTTTAATCATCCTTTAGCTGGTAAAGATTTGATGTTTAATGTTAAAGTAGTTAGCCAAAGAGATGCAACTCCAGAAGAAGAAGCTACTGGTCAAGTTGGCGGTGGCGGTTGTGAAGGTGGAAGCTGCGGTTGTAGCCACTAACATGAAAGTAGAGTTAATCTTTGACTCTACTTTGTAATATCAAGCTCTATATCCAAGCTCATAAGCTACTTTTTCAATATTTTCTAATCTTTTTTCAATTGGTGGATGAGATGCAAATAGGTCAGCAAAACCTACTATCCCAAAAGCTTTAGCATCACTTGGAAGTGCAACAGCCTCTTTAGGTAATTTCCCAAGAGTTTTTAGTGCATCATATATTCCTTGTGGACCATCTAGTTTAACAGCACCTGCATCAGCTTTATATTCTCTATATCTGCTAAACCACATTGCAAGCATTGTTGCAAATATTGTTAAGAACATCTCAAAAGCAAAACTAATTGCCATATATGCAAAAGGAGATGTTTCGCCATTTTCATCTTTTGGAGCAAATATATTTGCAAGTATTCTTGATATGAAGAATACAAAAGTGTTTAATACTCCTTGAAGTAGTGTCATAGTAATCATATCTCCATGTTTAATATGAGATATCTCATGTGCTAAGACTCCTTCTATCTCTTCTAAAGACATTATATCAAACATAGATGATGATATAGCTACTAATGCATCATCTCTATTCCAACCAGTTGCAAAAGCATTTGGTGGACCATCAAAAATACCAACTTCAGGCATACCAATATTTGCCTCTTTTGCTAATTTTTCAACTGTTTGAACAAGCCAAGACTCCTCTTTGGTAGATGGATTTGTGATAACTTGCACACCCATTTGCATTTTTGCCATCCATTTAGATAAAAATAGTGAAATCAAAGCACCACTAAATCCTATAATTGCAGATAATATTAATAAACCACTAGTTGTATTGCTATCTATTTTAATACCAAAAAATAACTCTATTAAAAATATTGTTAAATATATAGAAGCCATTACAGCTACATTCATTAATAAAAACAAAACTATACCCATTTATGCTCCTTTTTTACTTTTAGTTTACCAAATGTATTCTAAATTAAATGCAATATAGGTAGCAAAACCTATATTACCAATCAACTTTTTTAGTTCTTCTACCATTACTTCTAAAATCAGTTACTCTTCCAGAATTTCCACCTCCAGACCAAAAATCATTACTTTTTACAAAATTTATAGTCTCAATAGTTGTAGGCGGTGTATTAGACTCAGGATTAAACATAAAATATGGATATATATTTTGCATAGTTGGTGCAAACTCCACTTTAACTTTATATGGATACGAAAGTCCTGCATTTTGTTTAACTGAAATAGTTACACTATCATCTACACCTTCATTAAAATTATTTACCATATTTGGATTTATCGATATTTTATTATTAGGTATATCATTATTACTGCTATCTACAAGCTTTAATATTGCTGCACCATACCCAGAGCCATTATGATCTTTTGCCCACCACCAATCATACTCATCACTAAGACCTTTTTTAACATCTAAATATTTTGAACAATTACCTATACTATCTGAACAATATATTGCAACTCCAATAGGAGTAGTAATATTATCATCATATATATCATCATATAGTGTTTGAGTAGGCTTAATTTTAGCATAATAGAAAGTTTTTGTTGTATTTAAATCTTTTGAAGCTTGAGGTATAAAACTTTGATTTAAATCAGCTATTAGTTTATCTTTTGGACTTTTGATATCAAATTTATAAACACTTAATTTGAATGGATTTATTGGGTCATTAAAGCTTCTTTGGAAATTGATAAATGTATTATAGTAAGCTTTACCATAACTATTGTTGAAGTATTTATCTTGAAATTTCACAGAAATTTTAGCTTTAGTTTTACTAGGAGTGGTAATATTTGCATCTGGATATTTAGTGCTATTGCCATCTACATCTTCATTATAATTATAATATAATAAATTTACATTATGTTCTCCTAAAGCAGTTGTAAGATTGTTTTTATCAATATTGTATGTAAAATTAATATCTGTATTTTGAGCCATACAATTTTTTTGATAATTTGATAAAATAGCCCCATTTTTACCTCTTGCTAAAATGTCTCCTTTTATACTAAGTGCCATAATATTAGGCAAATTAGTTTTTATGTTACTATTATCTATATCTGATATATATACAAATTTAGAGTTACTAACCATAGAGTTTTCTACTCTAATATCTGATAAATCAAAAGTATATGGATGAACAATAATAGGTAAATTTTGTAATATATCAGCCATTTGATTATTAGTAGCTATCTTACATCCTTTAAGCTCTGATGAAGATAGATTAGCTCTTGTAGAATTGATTTCACAATCTGCATGTTCTGGAAATGGTTTGTAAGGGTATCCTTTTTGGTCAACTTTACTCCACTCTAAATCTTCTAGATGAATTTCATAGTGTCCAACATTATTTATAAGTAATGCATTTGCAATAGTGCTTTGAGAGTTATTAATATCACCCATTTCTTCTATTTTACCATCAAATATAGATATACTTAAATCTTTATTCTCTTTGTCAGCACAAGCATATCCATTATTTGTCAAATCAAAAATAGCAGTAGCCATTTTCTTTGAAACATCCCCGCTCATATTATTAAAGTAGTATCCATCTACTTTAGATCTAGAGCCAAATTTGGTAGCATTTATATCTAATTTATATAGATATCCTGCTGCAATATTAGTTAGATTTCCATCATTTATTGCTACATCTATTTTGCTATTTGAACTTGATGATTGATTTGTATCTTCAATTTTAATTGAGTAACTATTTGGTCTAATAACAAAATTATCTCTAGAGCAAAATGGCTTACCATAATATATTCTCATACAGTTGTAGCACCCTTTAGGAGTATAATTTGTTTCACAACTTTTTTTACAATAATTAGTTTCAAGTGTAGAGTTTTTATAATTGTTTTCATATACCTCTTTAAAATAG
>CAYPVY010000056.1:0-7936 GCA_964414305.1 uncultured Nitratifractor sp. | reverse complement strand
CCACCCCAATCAACAGGCACAATACCAATCTCTGCCATCTGAGACTTTACATTATCAATATTAGCAGTCTCTTTATCTATCTTATTTACTGCAATGATAATAGGCACACCTGCAGCTTGTGCATGAGATATAGACTCTTTAGTCTGAGGCATCACCCCATCATCAGCAGCAACTACAATAATAGCAATATCTGTAGCTTGAGCTCCCCTTGCTCTCATCTCTGTAAATGCTGAGTGTCCTGGTGTATCAATAAATGTAATCTTTTTGCCATCTTTTTCTACTTGATATGCACCAACATGTTGAGTTATTCCACCAGCTTCTCCAGAAGCTACTTTAGTCTCTCTAATCTTATCTAAGAGTGAAGTTTTACCATGATCTACATGTCCCATGATAGTTACTACTGGCGGTCTCTCTTCTTCATGCTCATTTGGTATCTCATCATATTTAGCTACATAATCAAGCTCATCTAAAGGATTTATAGTCTCTACTTTTACATCAAACTCTTCAGCCAAAATCTCAATTGAATCTTTATCTAAAAAGTCATTTTTAGTTACCATTGTGCCTAGAGCAAATAGAGTTTTTACAATATCACCTACACTTCTTCCAATCTTTTCTGCAAACTCATATACACGAACATCTTCTGGTATTTTTACTACATCTACCTTTTTAGTCTCACCTTCTTGTTTTTTATAATCTCTTTTCTTTTTCTTTCTTTGTCCAGCAGGTCTATTTTGAACTCTGTTTGCTAAATGTTTTTGAGAGCCACCCATAACTGCTCTTTTTCGAGCCTCTTCTTTTCTTCTTAACTCTTCTCTTTGCTGTTCTTCAAAAATAATTTTATCTGAAAAATCCAATAAAACTATCTCTTCTTCTTCATATAATTCATTACTTCCACCCAAATCTCTATCTACTGTTATATCTATCTTTTTTCCACTATCTTTTGCTGGTGCTGGAGTTTTTTTCTTCTTTTTCTTTGGAGATGGCTGTTGTTCAACTTTAGAAGTCTCTTTTGACTCTTTTTTATCAGGAACTACCTCTGGTTTTGGATTTTTCTTTTTAACAATAGTTATACCTTTCCTTTTTAAAGGATTTTTTTTAGGCTTCTCTTTTTCAGATTTTATTTCAACATTTTTATCTAAAGACTCTTTTGGAGTAGCTACTATACCTTTTCTCTTTTTGGGAGTTTTTGTAATAGATTCTTTAGTTTCTTTTTTATCTTCTTCTTTCTCTTTGATATCTTTTGTATCTTTAACTTTACTCTCTTTTTTATCAGAAGTTTTTTTATAGCCTTGAGGAATCTTACCACTAATTAGATACTCCATTAAAACTTCTGCTTCCTCTTCACTAATTGTGCTATTTTTTGCTCTAACTTTAAACCCTAACTCTTTAGCCTTCTCTAAAGTAACTTTTTCATTTGCTCCAGCTTCTAAAGCTACCTCTTCAATTTTAATTTTCGACATTATCAACTAACTCCTTAATTAACTCTTCTACACTTTTTATATCTAATTTTTCTCTACCAGCAACAATTTTTGATATATGTTGCCCCGCTAAACACTTAGTGCAAAGGTAAAAGCTTCTTCCCCTTCCACTATACCGAATAAGATTTTTACCATCTTTTTGCAGTCTAATAAGATTTTGTTGTTTCTCCCTTTTCCTACATGCTATACACATTCTTATTGGTTTAGATTTCATTATCGCTATTATATCACAATTTTCTAACTCATCACTTTAACGCCGTAATTATCCAAATCACACACCATAACTCTAAATTCACTAAAAGCCTCTTCTAAAGCCTTAGCAATTTTTGAAGCATCATCTTCATAACATAGAGTAAAAAATGTAGAACCACTTCCAGACAATGTGCTCATTAAAGCACCATTATCCATAGCAATACTTTGAACACTAAAAAGTTCTGGCATCATAGACATTCTTCTATCTTGATGTAATTTATCTTTTGCAGCGATTCTAAGCTGATCCCAAGACTCACTCATAAAAAGAGCAGTCATATAAGCTGCATGAGACAAAGAAAATACTACTTCACTTTTATGATAATTGTTTGGCAATACATTTCTAGATCTATTAGTAGATATTGTTTTATTAGGAATTACCAATACAGCTTTTAAATAATTTGGCATCCTATGCTTTTTGCTATAGACTCTATCTTCATGCAAACATGCAACATTAAAGCCACCCATAACAGCTGGAGTGATATTATCTGGGTGATGCTCATATTTTAAAGCCAAATTTAAAATTTTTCTTTTGTTGTATTTAACTCCTGCTGCAATATGAGCTGCTGTTAGTGCTGCAACTATAACCGCAGATGAGCTTCCTAAGCCCCTTGATATTGGAATTCTATTTAAAAATTCAAACCTAAATGTATTATATTTCCCACCACTAAGTCTCTTATAGTGTTCGTTAAAAATATTTAAAAACATACTGTTTTTTTTAATTTTTGGACTATTTGAACCCTCGCCTTTTGTTGAAACACTTAAAAATCTTGCAGGTTTTATTCTTATCTCATTTCTTAAATTGATTGCAAGTCCTAATGTATCAAATCCAGGACCCAAATTTGCACTTGTTGCAGGAACAGACACTAACATACTCTTACCTTCTTAGACAGCAGCAATATTATATTGTGGCTCTATTGTATCTACAATTTTAATTTCATTTAAACTTTTTGGCATAAAAAAACTGCTATCTACACTTTCTTGAAATTTTTTTGTTATTATAGTCTCTTTTTCTTTGATAAAATATAGTTTGCCTAAAGCTTTTATAGGTTTATTACCATTTAATTCAAAAGCACTAACCGATTTTATCTCTATGTCTTTTAAAATTGATATTGTCTTTAGCGTTATATAGGTAATTTTAGTTGCCATGTGTGAGCCTGGTCCATTAGTATATATAAATCTACTAACACTATTATTTTCTAGGATATTTTTTAAAATAGGAAGTAATATATCAGAAGTTAATCCATCATACTCTTTTACTTCTACTAAATTTTTATCTTTATAAAAACCAATCTGCAAAGGTTTTGAAATACAATTTATTAAAATTTCTATAATTAAACCCTTATGCAAAAACTTTTACTAACTCTTTTGAACTCTCAAACTCTTTAAATTTAACAATCTCATAAGCATCACTGCTTTCTAATACTTTTCTAGTTAAAAGATTATTTAACTCATGACTAGCTGCAAAAGCTTCATATTCACCCAAGACTTGGTGTCCTAATAACATCAAATCACCCATTGCATCTAATATCTTATGTCTTACAAACTCATTTTCATATCTTAAACCCTCCGGGTTTAAAACTGAGTTATCATCTAAGCCTACTGCATTTTCCAAACTAGCACCCAAAGCCAAATTGATACTTTGAAGATATTGTATATCTCTTGCAAAACCAAAAGTTCTAGCTCTTGCAATATCTTCTATATAACTTTTTTTACTAAAGTTATAGATATATTCTTGTCTTCCTATTATTGGATGATTAAAATCTATTTTAAATTTAAATCTTGGCTTTTTAGATGGTCTTAAAATTGCATATTTATTATCCATCTGAACTTTAATCTCTTTTTTTATTACCATAATCTTTTTAAATCTATTTTGTTTAATAACTCCTGCTTCATCAAACAACATACAAAAAGATATAGCACTCCCATCCATTACAGGCATCTCATTACCATATACTATAACTCTTAAATTATCAATTGAGTATGCATATATAGCTGATAGAAAGTGTTCAATTGTAGATATAGAGTTTGGTCTTTTGCCAATAACTGTAGCTAATTTTGTCTCGCTAATATTTTTTGGATTTAGTTTTAACTCTATTCCACTATTTGCATGAACAAAAACTATTCCATTATCTACACCTAAAGGCTCAAGAATTACTCTAATTGGCTCTCCACTATGTAATCCAATTCCAGTAAACTCTACTCTTTTTTTTATTGTTTGTTGATACATATATTCTCCAAATTAAACAAACTAATTATCTAATTATACCCAAATTTTTATCAGCTTTTCTAAATATTAAATTTATATGGTCATCTATCCATTTTTGTTTCATCCATTCCAATGGCAATACTTCGATACCTTGGACTAATATACCAAAATGTAAATGATCACCAAGAGCCAAACCAGTAGTTCCAGTCTTTGCAATTACTTCATTAACCTTAACCCTATCTCCCTTTTGAACTAAAACTGATGAACAATGTCCATATATAGTATACAACCCAAATCCATGGTCAATCATAGGCATATTTCCATAAATACCATTTCTTGAAGCAAATACTACTTTACCGTTATTGCTACTATAGATTTTATCATGCTTTATACTTGCAAGGTCATATCCTAGATGATATGAAGTAGATATTATATTATCAGGATTACCATAATAATAATATCTCTTTACTCCAAAATCCGATACTCTCTTATAACCTTTTAGAGGTCTAAAAGGTTTTATATCCCACTTATCTTTAAAAGGTGTTACATTTTTAGCTAAAGTGTGTATTAACTTCTCATTTTTCTCTCTTAACAACTCATTAATAGCTTTAAATTTTTTGATTTTATCTTTTATATTGGCATATTCGCTCTCTTGTGATGCAAGTTGAGAAATTTTACCATCAATAAATCTATCAGTAGCTCTAATTTTAGATGTTTTATAGACTTTGTCAATTTTATATATATTTAGATTCATTATGCTTTTATTATTTGCACTATCAATTGCTACTATTTTAGGACTAAAATTATCCATATTAAAAGGCCAAGCAATAAGTGTAGCAAAAACATCATCTTTTTTATATCTAATAGGCTTAAACTTTATTCCATTTCCAATATCTACATATGTATCTTTAAGGTTCTCATCTTTTGCTTTATAAATCACAAGAGCACTACCGCCTTTTGTGATATTTTGGCTACTTGAAATAAAACTTATTTGAGGGGCTATATTATCTATCAAAAGCTCACCTTTAAATTCTGCACTATTGCCCATACCAAAATTCCAATAACTCTTATCATTTACACTAATTAAAATATTCCATTTATCTTTGTTTGTAATATCTTTTGGTAATGGGACTTCAACTTCTTTAGATTTAGAATTAATTAAAAACTTTTGATTATATATAGGAATCTCTTTTCCATTAGAGCTTAAAACAACCTTGCAACTTCTAAGTCCGTTATTATCTTCTAGTTTAAACTTTATAGGTGTTTTATTATTAGCTGAAATTACTGAGCTTGCAATAATTTTTGGTTTTTCTCTTTCAAATAGAGGAGATGTATATGCAAAATAAGCACCAACTCCTATTAAAGCCAAAATAATAAACCATAAAATTATAGAAAATTTACTCTTTTTTTTATTTCTTGCTCTAATTCTACCTCTTCTTGACATTTAATATATCCTTTAATTTATCTAAAATATCATATTTTAACTCTTCAATTTTAACATCTTTTACTTCAAATCCAGAAGCATTTTTGTGCCCTCCTCCACCAAACAAAGATGCCAACTTAGATACATTCGCATTTTTTGAGCGTAAAGATACTTTTAAAAAATCTTCATACTCTACAATCAAAACAGCTATATCTACTGTTGCTAAGGAGATTGCACTATCAATTACACCATCAATATCACCAAAAGTAGCACCAGTTGCTTTTATATCATCTTTTGTAATTTGCATAATAGCAACCTCTCCATCAATATATAATCTTAAACTATCAATTGCCCTACCCAATACTCTAATATGAGCTAAAGAGTTATATCTATTTACTCTATTTACTACCTCTTGCAATGATGCACCTTTCTCTAAAAGCTCACTTGCAATAATAAAACTCTCTTTTGTAGTCAAACTTGTAGTAAAATTTTGAGAATCACTAACTAATCCAGTATATAAGGCATTTGCTACATCTTCATTTATACAAAATCCCTCTTTTAATAGTTTATATAAAACTACTGATGTTGAAACCTCTTTTTCTACAATATTTAAATCTCCAAACATCGTATTGCTTATATGATGGTCAATATTTATAAGCTCTCTATTAGATACATCAAAAACAAATCTTTTGGGTTCTGCACAATCTAGAGTTATAATTAGGCTATCTTTATAAGATATACTCTTTTTAAATCTTTCAAAACCTTTTAAAAAATTAAATTTAACCGGAGGAGAATCTACACAAACCAATTCACTTGAAATCCCTTCACACTTTAAAGAATTATATAAAGCTAATGCACTGCCAATAGTATCTCCATCTGGTCTTTGATGTGAAATTATAGTAACTCTTCTATATCTATTTAAATATTTTCTAAACTCTTCATAACTTTTTTTATAATTCATACTCAACCTTTTTATCAATATTTATAATTATTATAATAAATAATAATTATTTTGACACTTTTTTATTGTATTGTAAATAAAATTTATGAAGCATCACAAAAAACAGTAAACAATATAGATAATAATACTTTAAAAAATAGTATTAATTATTATAAATCCAAATCCCACATGCCTCAACAAATACCACATATTCCAAAGCCACCAAAGCTACCATAAATAAAATGCCTTTATGGCATTTTACTCAACAACTTTCATTGATAAATCAATCCAACAAGCTTGATGAATAGTGCTTCCAGTGCTTATTGCATCTACACCTGTTTTTGCAATATCTTCTATAGTCTCTAAATTAACATTTCCACTCGCCTCAAGTAAAATATGAGGATATTTATTATCTCTTAGATGCACAATCTCTCTTATATCTGAAATATCCATATTATCACACATAACTATATCAGCACCTGCTTCAAATGCATTTTTAACTTCACCTATACTTTCACACTCTATTTCAACCTTTGAAGTAAAAGGAATCTTTTCTCTAACCTCTTTCATAAATGCCTTTAAATCTTTTATTGTCTTTAGATGAGTATCTTTTAGCATCAAGCAATCATCAAGTCCCATTCTATGATTTATTCCTCCACCACATCTTATGGCATACTTCTCAAGCTCTCTTAAATGTGGTCTAGTCTTTCTAGTATCTAGAAGTTTTACATTATATTTTTTAATCTTTTGGATATATTTATTTGTTAATGTAGCAATAGAACTAGCATGTAAAACAGTATTTAACATAGTTCTCTCAATAGAGAGTATAATATGTGAATTACCTCTTATCTCTATTAATTTATCACCTACTTTAAAATCATTTCCATCTTTTACATTATACTCAATCTCAATATCACTAAATAAAGCTTCAAAAGCTTTTAAATATCTCTCTCCTGCAAAAACACCATCACTCTTTGCAACTATGTATGCACTAATATCTTTTGGCTTAGATACTCTAGAAAAGAGGTCTCCTCTTCCAATATCTTCTTTTAGTGCATCTTTTATAAAATCAATCTCATTTAAATACACTATTTTATCTCCAACATTCTATCTAGTGCCAATTTTGCATATTTGGCAACATTTGGTTCTACAAATATTTCATTTATTGGATGACCCTCATCAATAGATTTTAATACTTCATATAAATCTTTTAGAGTTGTCTCATTCATAGTTGGACACTCTGGTTTTGTAGCAGATAATACATAAGTATTTTTCTCTCTCATTCTATTTACCAAGTTATACTCAGTTCCTACAACTACTTTTTGCTCTATTGGCAATTCATTAACATACTTTATAAGCTGAGATGTAGAGCCAACAAAATCTGCCTCTTTTACAACACTTGGGTCGCACTCTGGATGCACTGCAACTTTTATATCTGGATATTTTTGGCGATAGAAATTTATATCATCTACAGTAAATAACTGATGAACTGAGCAAAAGCCATTAAAGCAAATTATATCAGCCTCTTTTGGGTCGCACTCACCCTCACCTATTACACAACTTTTTAAACCCATAGAATTTGCAAAATTTTGTCCAAGGCATCTATCTGGCACAAATAAAATCTTTTTACCACTCTC
>CAYPVY010000055.1:0-8000 GCA_964414305.1 uncultured Nitratifractor sp. | reverse complement strand
TTGTTATTTGAATCCAACACATATATCCTTATTTAAGATATACAATTATATCAAACTTGTATAAAAAAATCAGAGTTTGATTATTAATCAAAATTCTGATTTTTAAATTTACTTAGATATAAATTGCTATTTACAAATCGATTGCATATTTTTTAAGAGTTTCTAAATCTATTAATTCTAGCATTCTCTCATGTGTTGCGTGAATAAAGATTTGAGGTGCCATATTATCTTCTATTGCTTTTAAAAATGCATATCCGCCAAGGCACCAGCTATCACCCTCTTTAACCCCTGCAAAGTTAAATTCTGGACGAGGTGTAGATAGGTCATTTCCTACTGATTTGGAATACTCTAAAAACTCTTTTGTAGCATAAATACACACCGCATGAAGCCCAATATCATCATTTAAAGCTGTGCATGTTCCATCTCTGTAAAATCCAGTTAGAGGCTTTAGGCTACAAGGCTCTAAAGGCTCTCCTAATACATTTTTTGCATTTGGGTCTTTTTTGATCAATTTATATCCTTAATTTATATACTTTTTACAACTATTTCAATTTTTTCAACAACGCTTGGGTCTTCTAGAGTTGAAGTATCCTGAGTAATTGCTTCACCTTTTGCTAAGCTTCTTAAAATTCTTCTCATCACTTTTCCGCTTCTTGTTTTTGGAAGTCCTGGAACAACAGCTATATTATCAGCTTTTGCAATATTTCCAATTTCAGCAGAAATAACTTCATTTATCTCTTTGATTAAATCTTCATCTTTTGCACCATCTTTTAATACTATATAAGCAAAAATACTCTCACCTTTAATATCATCTGGTTTCGCAACTACTGCTACCTCTGCAACATGAGGATGTTTTTTGATAGCAGATTCAATCTCTGCAGTTCCTAGGCGATGTCCACTAACATTTATAACATCATCAGTTCTACCTGTAATTGTAATATATCCATACTCATCATATACTGCACCATCACCAGTAAAATATACAGGTTTACCATCTTTTTTAACATCACCATAATAAGATTTTACATATCTATCTGGATCTCCCCAAACATTTCTAATTTGTGAAGGCCAAGGGCGAGTTATGCACATATATCCAGTCTCTCCTGGCTCAACGCGTTTACCAGTTTGTGGATCTAAAATCTCTCCCATAATTCCAGGTAGTGGTAGTGTAGCACAAGCTGGTTTGATAGGTGTTGCAAAAGGAAGAGGCGATACTACATGTCCTCCAGTTTCTGTTTGCCAATATGTATCTACAATAGAGCATTTTGAATTTCCAACTACTTCATAATACCACTTCCAAGCTGGTGGGTCTATTGGCTCTCCAACAGTTCCTAGCACTCTAAGTGAGCTTAAATCATATTTTTTAGGCTCATCTTCACCCATTTTATGCAATACTCTAATTGCAGTAGGAGCAGTATAGAATTGATTAATATTTAAAGATTCTACTATTTGCCAAGGTCTTCCAGCATCTGGATATGTAATAACACCTTCAAACATAACAGTAGTTGCCCCAGCTGCTAATGGTCCATAAATAATATATGTATGACCAGTAATCCAGCCAATATCAGCGGTGCACCAGTATGTATCATTATCTTTGATATCAAATACCCATTCCATAGTAGTTTGAGCCCAAAGAATATATCCTGCTTGAGAGTGTTGAACCCCTTTTGGTTTACCAGTAGAACCTGATGTGTATAGTAAGAATAGCGGGTCTTCACTATCCATTATTTCAGCTTCACACTTTGTAGATTTATCTTTTATTAAATCATTATATAAAAAATCTCTTCCTTCAACCAAATCTATATCTTCATAATTTCTTTGGACTACTAAAACCTTCTCTACTGATGTATCACCAGCTTCAATTGCTTTATCTACAACATCTTTTAGCATATATGGTTTGCCTTTTCTATAGGCTCCATCAGCAGTTATTACTACTTTTGCTTCAGCATCTATAATTCTATCTTTTAGTGCCTCTGCACTAAATCCTCCAAATACCACTGAGTGAATTGCTCCAATTCTTGCACAAGCTAACATTGCATATGCTGCTTCTAGTATCATAGGCATATAGATAACTACTCTATCTCCTTTTTTTACTCCAAAATCCTCTTTTAAAAGATTTGCAAATCTATTTACATTTTTATACAATTCATAATAAGTAATAGCTATCTCTTCACCTCTATCACCTACAAAAATTATTGCAGCTTTATTTTTCTTATCCCTTAAGTGTCTATCTATACATTGGTATGCAACATTTAATTTACCACCTTCAAACCACTTAACAAATGGTGCATTATCTTCATTTAAAACTCTATTAAATGGCTCAAACCAATCAATCTTCTCATTTGCTAAATCACCCCAAAAGCCCTCATAATCATTTAAAGCTTTATTTTGTAAATTCCAATATTGCTCCATAGAACCAATATTAGCCTCTTTTGCAAACTCTTTGTTTGGGTAGTATAGTTCTTGACTCATTGTCTATCTCCTTGAAAAATTAGCTTTTAATAGTTTTAACTTTTTTCAAATAATAAAGTGCTGAATTGTAACATAATATAATTTTGCAAGTTACTTTGAGTAACCTTGAAAAGTATAGAAAAATTTTCAAAAATTAAATGTTACCATTTTGTGGTTCTTTTATGTAAGAATAACAATATCAAAAAATAGGAGTTACAAGATGGGACAATATGAAGACCTTACTCAAGAGCAAATTGAAAAGTTATCACATCTAATTGCTAAATATATGAAAGTTACGCTAGATGATGCTAGAGGAATGGTTTATGAAGAGTATGATTTAGCAGAAGAGCTTATAAATTCATCAAAAAAGATAAAAGATGCTGCAAAAAAATTTGTATCTACTCTAAATGAGTTATATAGAATAGCTTAAATATAAATTTCTAAGCAGCTCCAAAATTATTTAGAGCTATTTAGTAAATTTTACTTCTTTTTAGGTGTAACATACATATTAATATATCTTCCTTCTTGTTTAGGAGGACTTTCTCTATCGGCTATATCTTCAAGCATAGGCCATATATTTTCTAAAACTTCTACCCCAAGTTCTGGAGTAGCCATCTCTCTACCTTTTAAAAATACACGAAGTTTTACATGCTTACCTTTTTCTAAAAACTCTCTAGCATGTTTTACTTTGAAGTCTATATCATTTTGAGCAATTTTGCAAGAGAATTTTACCTCTTTGATATCAATCTTTTTTTGATTTTTCTTTGCCTCTTTTTTCTTCTTCTCTTGCTGGTATTTATATTTACCATAATCCATAATTTTCGCAACAGGAGGCTTTGCATCAGGTGATATTAAAACCAAATCTAAGCCTTCTTCATCAGCTTTTTTTAATGCCTCCTCCTTAGACATAATACCAAGTTGCCCTGCAGCCTCACTTATTACTCTTAACTCATCAGCACGGATAGCCTCATTCATTAATGGACCATCTTGTTTGCCTCTTCTTGAATTTTGCTTACTCAAATTTCTCCTTCTTTAATCTCTTTTGATAATTGTATCATAAATTCATCTATTTTTAGATTATATTGCTCTTTTTTTCTTCTATCTCTTATAGCAATTGTGTTATTTTGCATCTCTTCATCACCAATTATAGCTACATATGGAACTCTTTGCTTCTCTGCAAGACGGATTCTTTTATTGAGAGAATCATTTTTATCATATACTTCACAATCAATCTCATTATTCAAAAATTTATTTTGCAACTCTTTTGCATACTCATTATGTGCTTCGCTAATAGGCACTAAAATAACTTGAGTAGGAGCAATAAATGTAGGAAACTCTCCAGCATAATGCTCTGTTAAAATTCCTATAAATCTCTCAAAACTTCCAAGAATTGCTCTATGAATCATAACAGGGCGTTTCTTTTCGTTATTTTCATCTGTATATTCCATCTCAAAACGCTCTGGTAGATTAAAATCTACTTGAATAGTAGCACATTGCCATTTTCTACCTATTGCATCTGTAATTTTTACATCAATTTTTGGACCATAAAATGCTCCACCACCCTCATCTATATTATAAGATAAATCTCTACTTTTTAGTGCATCTTTTAGTGCATTAGTTGCAATTTCCCATACTTCATCATCTCCAATTGCTTTATCTGGTTTTGTAGAGATATCCATCTCATATGTAAATCCAAATTTAGAGTAAATTGCATCAATAAACTCTACAACATCTAAAACTACATCTTTAATCTGCTCTGGTGTGCATATTATGTGTGCATCATCTTGAGTAAATTCACGCACTCTAAATAGACCATGCAAAACGCCACTCTTTTCATGTCTATGAACCAAACCATATTCAAAAAATTTAATTGGCAAATCTCTATAACTTTTTGGTTTATGCTTGTATATCAAAATATGCCCTAAACAATTCATAGGCTTAATACCATACTCTTGTTCATCTATCTTAGTTAAATACATATTCTCACCATAACAAGCATAATGCCCACTTCTTCTCCACATATCAGCTTTTAATATCTCAATTCCACGAACTGGTTCATACCCTCTAACTCTATGAGCTTTCCATAAAATATTTTCGAGTTTATTTCTAAGTTTTGCACCTTTAGGTAGCCAAAATGGCATTCCAGCAGCTGCTTCTTCACTAAACATAAATAATTCAAGTTCATTTCCTAGCTTTCTATGGTCTCTTTTTTTTGCCTCTTCAAGCATTGTTAAATGCTTTTTAAGGCTCTCTTTATCAGCAAATGCTACTCCATAAATTCTTGTTAGCATCTCTGAGTTTTCATCTCCACCAAGATAAGCACCAGCTACTTTTAATAACTTTACATTAAACAAATATCCAGTATTTGGCACATGCGGCCCACGACAAAGGTCTTCAAAATCTCCTTGCTTATAGATACTTACTTCATCTCCTGGAATTTTATTTATAAGATATTGTTTTAAATCATCATTTTCAAACTTTTTTAGGGCATCTTCTTTTGATAGTGTATATTTTTGAATATCTAATTTTTTCTTAGCGAGTTCTTTCATCTTTTTTTCTATCTTTTTTAGATCAGCATCGCTTATCTTCTCTTTTGTTCTAAAGTCATAATAAAACCCTTCATCAACCACAGGACCTACAAAAAATTGAGTATCAGGGTATAGCTCTTTGATAGCTTGAGCCATTAAGTGTGCTGCAGAGTGGCGAATGATTTCTAAAGCCTCTTTAGAGTTATCAAAAGTAACTTCCTTATCACCACTATTAGCACTTTGTGTATCAACAATTTGACCATTCTTGATAAAGCCAATAACTTCACTCACTTTATATCCTTAAATTAAAATTAGGCTAATTATATCTAATATTGATTAAAATGAGAAAAGTTAATCTATATTAAATAGATTTTTTTGCTATTTTAACTATATTAATCGTGATTATTTAGTAGTTTATTTAAAAATATATCCATAAAATGAGAAAAATTAAGTAAAATATACCAATTTATCTTGTATAATTATTAGAAAAAAAGGATGTAATGATGAAATTTGTAAAATTTTTTTCTATAGCAGCAGTAGCTCTTTTAATTAGTGGATGTGGTAGTGATACTAAAAAGAAATTTGTTGATGATACTATGCCTCAAGAGGAGATTACTCATATTGTAAAAGGTAAATTAGCTGATATTAACGAGAGTAATCAAGATGTAGTTTTATCATCTGCATTAAATATGTTTACTATTGATCAAAGTATTGAAAATGGTGTAAATGCTAGATTAACAAATGATGCAATAGATACTTTAGATACAAATAGAGCTATAAAATTAGCTATCTCAAAAAGAGAGACTTCTTATGACTGCACAAAAGGTAAAGCAACAGTAGATGATCATGGCAACGGAGAAAATAAAGATGTAGATGTGAAATTTGAAAATTGTGAATTTTATAATGGTTTAATATATGATGGTGTAATTCACTATAATAGTGTAGTAGATGAAAAGCATATGGATGCTAATTTTCATAACTTTAAAATATCTCTAAAAGATAAAGTTGTTTTCTTTGAAAATGCAGACCTGAAATTAGATGGTGATAAAAGTTATGTAAAACTTACAGGTTATGCAAAAGATGGTAATAAAAGTTCACAATTTAAAGATTTTGTTATAAATGAAGAAAAGAATTTGGATATTATAAACTTTAATGCAAATGGTTCTTTAGCAACATCTTGTATAAATAATGAGTGGCTAGATATTAATACAACAAAAACGATAGAGCAAAACATTACAAAAGATTGTCCAGAAGCAGGAACTGTTGAAATAAAAGGTAAAAATGATACTCTAACTATCAAATATAAAAGTGATGAGAGTATAGATATCTATTTAGATGGTAATATAACTAGAACATATAACTCTTGCGAAGAGATGGCCGAAGATGCCGGAAGTGAGTGTGAAAAATAATATAGAGATATTTTGTATCTCTATAATCATTATGCTAGTTTAAAATGCTATAATTAGCATATGAAAAGAGTATTAATTTTTTTATTATTAATTTTTAGTGTCAATTTGTATGCCAAAAGCTGTAAACTACCTTCTAATATCGCTAAACTAGTAGTTTCAAGTGATATTTATTCTCTAAAACATATATCAGATGTCAATAGAAATGTAAATAAATTAAAAGATAAATGTATATATTTAATTAAATTTAAAGAGCATAATTTTATTTGGAAGATGCTTTTAGTTTTAAATCCTAAAAAAGAGCATGGATTATTTTGGTTTTTGCCTCATGATAATGAAAATAGTGCCTTTGATAGTGCACTCTATGCAATAGATAAATATGGAGGAGGTTTTTTATCTATTGTTAATAATAATAGACGCTACAATGCAGGACAAGACCCAAATAGAAACTTTTCAAATGCAAACTATAGAGTATGCAAAGAGCAAAAAGCCTCATCTATAAAATATACAAATATAATATTCTCTATAATTGATTACTACAAATATCCAAATTATCCATATTTGGCATTGCATAATAATACAAATAAAGGTGGGATATCTATATTAAAAGAATCTATAAAAACAAAATCTTATTTTGCGTATCCAAAGAGTCAAATTAATAGTTCAAATCCTTTTACAGATGAAGACAATTTAGTTTACACTGCAGGTATATCAAAAAATCCACCAAGCTCTATAAATAAACTATTAAAACAAGGTCTTAATGTAAAGTATGAAGTTGTCAATATTGACAATAATGATTGCTCTATGTCAAATTATGTAGTTTTAGAAAAAGGCACTAATAACTACTTTAATATAGAAGCTGAACATAAAAAAAGCAGGGTTCAAAAAGCAATGATAGATAGATTAATTAGTGCAATTTTTAATTAGAAGCTTTTTTAGCAGTAAGTAAAAAAACACTATACTCTCCATATGGTTTTTTAATAATAGATGCATTATCTATTTTTATATCTTTAAAGCCAATCTCCTTTGCTACTTTTATAAGCTTTTTTCTATCAAATCCAAAATGATATACCCCAGTATCTACTTGATGGAAAGAGCCATCTTCTATATCTAAATCAGCTATTGCAATATAGCCATTATTGTTGAGCATATTGTAAAACTTTTGTAAAATACTCTTTACATCTTCAATATGGTGTAGAGTCATTGAAGAGAGTATTAAATCAACTTTTATGTCAATATCTGTTTTTGTAATGTCAATCTCTTTAATCTCTACTTTACAATCTAGCTTTGGAATTTTTTGAGATAAAACTTCATTCATTGAAGGAGATTTATCAATTGCTATAATCTCTTTAACATATGGAGCAATATTTTCTAGTAATAACCCAGTGCCAGAGCCAAAATCAATAGCTCTCATATTTTTATTTAAAGGTATAGAGTCTATAATTTTATTAGCAATATTTTTAACATTAGCAACTCTTCTTTGCTCCTTATCATAACTTTTTGCTTTAAAAGCAAATTTATCCATACATAAACCTCTTTTTGGTAGCATTATAACAAAAAAGGATAAATTATGCTCTTTAATATAAATAGTATAACAAATAGCACCAAAATTTAT
>CAYPVY010000054.1:0-8040 GCA_964414305.1 uncultured Nitratifractor sp. | reverse complement strand
TCATATTTTCCTATTTTTAATTTATCCATATTATATCTCCATCTTTTATATCTTTTCTAATTAATATCATTTTATATTTAAAATAAAATTAAATTTTACTTTTTTTAACTAATCTCATAATAACTGCTTGTGTTTTTCTCCATAAATTTATATCTACTGCTGGAAAACCTGCATATATTTTATTGCCTTTTAAACTTTTTGTAACTCCTCCTCTAGCTGCTATTATAGCTTTATCACCTATTTCTAGATGTCCTGCAGTTGCACTTTGTCCTCCCATAACTACTCCATCTCCAAGCTTTGTAGAGCCTGATAAACCAACTTGAGATACTATTATAGAGTATTGACCTATTTCGCAATTATGCCCTATTTGTATTAGATTATCAAGTTTAGCATTTGATTTAATTATAGTTTTACCAAGAGCTGCTCTATCAATAGTGCAGTTACTACCAATCTCTACATTATCTTCAATTACTACATTTCCAATTTGATAAAATTTTTCATTAGAGTTATCTTTGCTTACAAATCCAAATCCATCACTTCCTATAACGGTGCCACTATGAATAGTGCATCTATTACCAATTTTGCATCCATGATATATAGTAACATTTGGATAAATAATTGTATTTTCACCTATCTCAACATTATCACCCAAATAAGATCCAGCCATTACTATTGAGTTTTTACCAATCTTTACATTTTGTCCAAAGTTAGCATTTTCAGAAACTTTAGCACCTTTTTCTAATAATGGTATTCCTTTAGTTACATTTGGTTTATATGCGAATAAAGATGTTGCCTTTGCCATCATTTTATATGGTTCATTTGTAATTAGTGCAATTGTATCTTTAGGCAAAAATTCTAAATATTTTTCTTCTAAAATTACTGCACCTGCTTTTGTATGTTTTAATTCATCTAAATATTTTTCATTATGAAAAAAGCTTAGAGAGTTTGGCATAGCTTCTTTTAGAGTGAGTAGAGATTCAATATCTATATCATTATTAATCTTTATACCTAAAAAATTTGCTATTTTGCTAAGTTTCAATTTTTCTCCTTATTTAGGCTGCATTGGTTTGCCTTAACATAAAAGATTATCGCATCAAGCCAGGTAATGACGCAAATTGCTAATATTTACATATTACCTCTTACTTATTACTTAACCTTATCTCTCCATAGCTACTACACCACTTCTAACAATTTCAACTGGATTATAATTTGATGCAGCTTCTATACAGTGATCAATTCTATGAGATTCATCAGCAGCCATAGCTATAATTATATCTTCCCCAGCATTTACGATACTTCCATTATATGCTTCAAATAAAGCTTGAATATCAGATATATTTATATCTTTTAGTGAGAATTTAATCAAAACCATCTCTTTTTCTACCATAGAAGAGTGCTCAATTACTTTATATACTGGAATTAGTTTATGTAACTGTTTAATTATTTGCTCAATTACTCTAGCACTTCCTCTAGTAACTATTGTCATATGAGACATATTGCTATTTGGAATTGAAGCTACTGTTAAAGAGTCTATATTATATCCCCTACCAGCGAAAAGACCAGATACTCTTGCTAATACTTGGGCTTCATTTTGAACTATTACAGAAATTACTCTTCTTACTTTTTGCATTATCTTTCCTTATACTCTAACATCATATTATACAAAGCTCCACCAGCAGGAACCATAGGTAGAACATTTTCAAATCTATCAACTGCAACATTAATAAATGCAACTTTATTTTTATCAATTGCATCTTTTAGGGCTTTATCAAACTCTTCTTTTGTTGTAACATCATATCCTATACCACCGCAAGCTTCAGCCAACATTTTCCAATTTGGTTGAAAACTTAAATCTGTTTCACTATATCTTTTTTCATAAAAGAATGTTTGCCATTGTCTAACCATTCCTAAAAAATTGTTATTTAAAATAACATTAATTACTGGTATTTTATATTCAGCTGCAGTTATTAACTCTTGAACATTCATAAGTATTGAGCCATCTCCAGTAACATTAATAACTATTTTATCTGGATTAGCCATTTTGGCTCCAAGTGCTGCAGGTAGTCCAAAGCCCATAGTTCCTAAACCTCCAGAGTTTATCCATTGTCTTGGTCTGCTAAATGGATAAAATTGTGCAGCCCACATTTGATGCTGTCCAACATCAGAAGTTATTGTTGCATCATCACCCAATAATTCACCAAGTCTTTCAATTACCCATTGTGGCTTAATAACTTCATTGCTATCTTCATATTTTAGTGGATGAACTTGGTCATATCTATCAAGTAGATTTCTCCACACTTCATATCTATCTGGTTTTACCTTATCTTTTATACTCTCTAGTAGTTTTGAAGTTACAATTTTAACATCACCAACAATAGGATAATCTACATCTACAATTTTTCCAATATTTGCTGGATCTATATCTACATGAATAATATCTGCATATTTTGCAAATTCACTTAATTTTCCAGTTACTCTATCATCAAACCTTGCTCCTAGTGATATAATCAAATCACTCTCGCTCATTGCCATATTTGAAGCGTAGCTACCATGCATTCCAGGCATACCTACTAATAAAGGATTGCTATCACCCATAACACCTCTTGCCATTAATGTCTCAACTGCTGGTATTCCACAAGTTTTTGCAAATTCTCTGATTTCTTTATATGCATTACTAAGGACTGCACCCCCACCTATATATAAAAGAGGTTTTTTAGCTTCTAAGATTGCATCAACAGCTTTTTTAATTTGACGGTTATTTCCCTTATAACTTGGCTTATAAGTTGGAATATCTACACTATCTGGATATTCAAATTCAGCAATTTCACTAGTAATATCTTTTGGTATATCTACAAGAACAGGTCCTGGTCGCCCACTTCTAGCAATATAAAATGCCTCTTTTAAAATACGAGGTAAATCTTTTATATCTTTTACTAAATAGTTATGTTTTGTGCAAGGGCGACTAATACCTACTGCATCAACTTCTTGAAATCCATCTGTTCCAATAAGTGATATAGGAATTTGCCCACTAATAACAACTAATGGAATAGAATCCATATATGCAGTTGCAAGTCCAGTTACAGCATTTGTAAAGCCAGGACCACTAGTAACCATAGCTACACCTACTTCTCCACTCACTCTTGCATATGCATCTGCTGCATGAACTGCTGCTTGTTCATGTCTTGTTAAGATATGTTTAAAACTATTTTGTTTATATATTTCATCATATACATTCATTATTGCGCCACCTGGGTAGCCAAATACATACTTAACACCCTCATTTATAATGGCTTCACAAACCATCTGCGCTCCGCTTATTTTCATAAAAAGCTCCAATATTTATAGATTTAAAGGCGATTATAGCAAAAAAATATTATGTTTTTTGTATAATTATCCAAAATTTATAAAATTAGGGTTAAAAATGAGAAAATTAATATATTTTATTGTTGCAATATTTTTTGTATCTTGTGAAGATAATGCCATAGAAAAAACTAAGAAATTAAATGAGAATAATCCATATATAAAGAAGTATAAAAATAGTTCTTATAATATTACAAAAAAAGAAGAAAAAAATAAAATTAATAAACAAATTAATAAATTTGAACAAAATATGAAACTAGAAAAATTAAAAATAGACAATATTCAAACTTTAGCAAAAATAAAAGCTCAAAAAGAGCAAAAATTAAAAGAATTAGAGGCAAAAACAAAAGAAAATATAAAAAAACTTGAGTTGCAAAAAGCAAAAATAGAGAGTAATAAAACATTAAATTTAGCAAAAATTACTAATCAAACAAAACTAAAGATAAAAGAAGAAGAGAGTTCATTATATAAAATTTTAATAATAGTATTAGGTATAGTGCTTATTTTATGGATAATAATTAAATATCTAATTTCACTTGCAAAAAAGAGAAAAGATATAGAGTTAGAAGAAAAAAAGATGCAGCATGAAGCATATATAATGGATATAAAAGCAAAACATGAACATATAGCTAAAATGCTAGAAATTATAAAAGATGAAAATAGTGATAAAGATATTAAAAAAAGTATGACAAAAATTTTAGAAAAAGGCAAAAATAATATAATAGAATATAAATAAATCATATTTATAAAACACTACAATCAAATATATAATTATAAATTTAACTTATTATAATTTTAAAAACGATATAATTTGCTTATATTTTAAAAGGGAGCAAATTATGTTTGGAATTAGGTTTGATTTGAAATTTTTTAGTGGTGTAATTTTGGTTGCTATATTTGCAACTGTAGCAACATTTATTAGCAAATTAGATATTATTAAAAGTTTGGGTTTTTCACCTTTGGTTATAGGTATAGTTTTAGGTATTATTTATGCAAATAGTATTGAAAAAAAGATGCCTTCAGATTTAAAAGAGGGTATTACATTTTCTGCAAAAAAGATTTTAAGATTTGCAATAGTTTTATATGGTTTTAGATTAACTTTTGGTGAAGTAATAGATGTTGGAATAGATGGTTTTTTAGTTTCATTAATTATGTTATCTACAACTCTTATAATTGGAAGTTTTGTAGGTATGAAAATCTTTAAAATGGATAGAGATACATCTATACTAACTGCAGCTGGAGCATCTGTATGTGGAGCTGCTGCTGTTTTGGCAACTGAACCGGTATTGAAAGCAAAAGAAGAAAAAGTAGCCGTAGCAGTGTCTATGGTAGTTATTTTTGGAACAATTTCAATGTTTTTATATCCTATATTATATGAATCTATAATAAAACCAGCAACAAATTTCTTACACATGACACCTAGAGAATTTGGTATTTATGTGGGGGGCTCTATTCATGAAGTAGCACAAGTAGTTGCAGTTCCAGCATCTATACCAAATTCTCCAAAAGAGATGGCAGATGCAGCTGTTATTGTTAAATTAACCAGAGTTTTATTAATTGCTCCTATGCTAATTATTTTAGGATTAATTTTATCATTTACATCTGATGATAAGAGTGGTAAACATAAGCTTATCATACCTTGGTTTGCAGTATATTTTATTTTAGTAGTAGGCTTTAATTCTTTAAATCTTTTAGATAATAAAATAGTTAGTATGATAAATAGCGTTGATACCTTTTTACTAACTATGGCTATGAGTGCTTTGGGTATGGGGACATCGTTCGCTAAATTTAAAGGAGTTGGACTTAATGCTTTTTATACTGCACTAACAATGTTTATTTGGTTAGTTATTGGAGGCTTTTTTGTTACAAAAATTGTAACTTCTTAAAATCCATACTATACAAATAATGGTGTTATATATCAAAATAGCCCCATTTATTTTTTTTAAATTTCATATTTTAATATTTTATTAAACAATATGTCATTTTGACATAAAATCAGACACTATCCATTATAAAATGAAATAATTGTATATCAAAAATAATCTATTTAAAAGGATAGTGTATGAAGAAACAAAATCGCATAGGGCTCTTTAGGGCTTTGGCGTTTGTTGCACTTGGTGCGACAACACTATATGGAGGAGTCAATTTTGATAAAAAAAGTATTGAAATTGATAGATTAATCGTTGGTTCTTCGAGTCTAACAGGTAAGAAAAATAGCAACAAAAAGATAAAATATGAAGTTTTTGTTACAAATGGTAGCAATTATGCTTTAAAAAATTATAAAGTTGTAGATGGAGGTAGGTATAAATTAGATTGTAATGATCAAGACAATGTAGTATTACCTGGAGAGACACTATATTGTAAAGGTGTTGGTAATTTTGACAAAGAATTATTTAATAAAAGTAGTTCAGTTTTAAGTTCCAATTTATCAAAACTACAAAATATAGAGGAAATAGCTAAATATGATTTTGAATCATCTTCTTTGGATAATTGGAATTCTAAAGGAGATATAGATTTAGATAATGACAATAATTCTGTTGTAGCAATATTGGGTAAAAATAGTTCATTATATAAAGATGTTAAAATTTCTCCTAACTCTTTATATATGGTATCTGTTGATACAAAATCTAGAAATAATGGAGATTCAATAACAATTTTTTATCTAGATAAAAATAAAAACCTAATTGATAAAGAGTTGTCTTCTAAATTATTAAAAAAATCTACAAAATATAATAAACAAATTTTAGCATTGCCAAAAGATGCTAAAGCAGCATATATTAGATTTACAGCTCATAGCCAAAAAGGTGGTTTATCTATTGATAATTTAAAAATTAGTAAGACAAGTTTGACAAATATTGATAAAAGAATTAATATTGAATCAAAAGGAGGAAGTAGAGCAAATAGTAGTCTATCTGTAACTCCAACAGGTCTTATGCAACCATATGGGAATACTAATTATGTAAATAAAAATTGTAATAGCGTAATAGGCGATTTGGTCTATTATGATTACAATAAAAATGGAGTATATGATAGAGGAGAAAGAGGTGCTCCAAATGTTATAGTTGATTTATTAAATAGTAATGGAGACATAATAGATTCGACTATAACTGATTCTAGAGGTTCGTATAAATTTGAAAATCTTTGTAGTGGTAAAAGCTATAGTGTAAAACTATCTGATAATAGTGATTATATCCAATCAAATAAAATTGATCAGTTTGTTTTAAATGGTGATTATGATTTTACAAAAGATATAGGAATACATAAACCTAAAGGCTCATCAAGTAGTAAATTTAAACCTATGGGAATACCAAATGGTTCAAACTGTAAAGCACTAAATGTTATAAACCCAAGCTTTGAAAAAGGAAAGGCAGGTTGCAATATATATGGATGGAAAGGTGGTCCTACTTGGCTAAGTAATCACTACTCAGGCTATTGTGGTAGTAGATATGGTTATATGACAAAAAAACACTCTTTAAGACAAACTATCTCAATTTCTCCAAATAGTAAATATATTATTAAATTTAGAGCTGCTACTGGGGTATATGGTTACCATGGACAAAGAGTTACTGTATATGACAATAGTGGTAAAAAAGTTAGTGTAAATATAAAAAATAGAGCTAATAACGGTGGATTAAAAGAGTATCAATTAGTATTAAATAGTGGTAGTAATGCATCTACTCTTACTATTTTAATAGAGGCTAGATGTGGTCAATATATTAAATTTGACTGCTTTAGCGTGTGCAAAGTTCCACCAGCAAAACCTAAATTATATATAGAGAAATATACAAATGGGCAAGATGCAGATAGCGGCACTGGACCTATTGTTACTGTTGGTTCTACTGTTACTTGGAAATATATAGTTAAAAATGGTGGAAATATTAAAATTAGTGATATTAAAGTAGTTGATGATAAAGAAGGTGTTATATGTGCTGGATTTACTCTAAATCCTGGTGATACAAAAATATGCACAAAAACAGGTGTTGCAAAAGCTGGACAATATGAAAATAAAGCTACAGTTACTGGTAAGGCTGCAGGTATAGGAGATATTGAAAATGTAGATTATTCTCACTATTATGGAAAGGTTCCTACGCCAGTAAATAATGCTTCTATAGGAGACTATATCTGGTATGATAAAAACCAAAATGGTATTCAAGATTCTAATGAACAAGGTATAGCAAGAATAAGAGTTCATCTATATAAAGATGGTAAAGATACTGGAAAAGTTGTATATACTAATCCACAAGGTAAATATATTTTTGAAAATCTTGCACCTGGAAAATATCAAATAAAAATAGACAAACCTAGAAATTTCCCATATTTTGCTTTGCATAATATTGGAAATGATGATTCAAAAGATAGCGATATTAATCCAGCTACAGGCTTAAGTGATGTAATTGAACTTCACAAAAATGAACATTATAAAGATTTAGATGGTGGTTTAGTTTGTGGTAGTTGTTCTAGAATAGATATAGAGAAATATACAAATGGTCAAGATGCAGATAATGGCACAGGACCATTTATTATGGCTGGTTCAAAAGTTACTTGGAAATATGTAGTTACAAATAAAGGAAATTCAAAAATCTCATCAATTAAAGTTACAGATGATAAAGAAGGCTTTATACCATGTCCTAAAACTTCACTTGAAGCTGGTGAGAGTATGACTTGTATAAAAACAGGTGT